>NZ_CAUTOU010000009.1:0-49690 GCF_963539965.1 uncultured Propionibacterium sp. | reverse complement strand
GGGCGGCGCCATCGCGCTGGGGCACCCGTGGGCGGCCACGGGCGCCGTGCTCATGACCCGACTGTTCAGCCAGCTGGTCAGGCAGGGCCGGGGACGGCACGGGCTGGCCGCCATCGCCATCGGCGGCGGCCAGGGCACGGCCGTCGTCGTCGAGGCGGTGCGCTGAGACCCGGCCGCGACGGCCCGGACTGCCGGCCTCGGCCCGGGCATCGGGAACGGGCCCGCCGTCGAGGATCGGGGCGCAGAGGTCTCGACGCGGCCCGCGAGGTCGGTCGAGGCCCGGTTCGCCGCGCGGGGTGAGGGTGCCGCGGGCCGGACCGGTCGCAGAACGTCGTGCCCGGTCCGAGCCATCGGCCGGGACCGCTGAACGACCTCGGGGACGACTTGTTCCGCTCCCCGGACTCGACACCGCACCTCTGTGCCGGCATGATCAGATCCCACTTCGTGTACTGGAACCGGACACCGCCCTTCACCGGTGTCCGGAGAACGTGGAGCACTTCATCCGCGCCCGCCGGCAGGAGGCAGACGATGGCATCCGACGACCTCGGGCATCCGGTCGCGCTGGCCGCCCCGCCGCGGCGCGTGGTCAGCCTCGTGCCCTCGATCACCGAGGCCCTGGCCCTGAGCCGTCCCGAACGCATCGTCGGGGCCACCGAGTTCTGCGTCCGGCCCGCCGACCTGGCCGAGCGGGCCGGGCACCGGGTCCTCCGGGTGGCCGGCCCGAAGAACCCCGACCTGGCGGCCATCACCGCCCTGGCGCCCGACCTGGTCGTCGCCAACAAGGAGGAGAACCGCCGCGAGGACGTCGAGGCCCTGCGCTCGTCCGGCGTGCCCGTGTGGGTCACCGACATGAACACCGTCGATGAGGCCCTGGCGAGCATGGGCAGGCTGTTCCGGGCCGCGCTCGGACTGCCCGGGCCGCCCGGCTGGCTGGTGGCGGCCCGCCGCGCCTGGCAGACCCCCGACGAGCCCGTCGTCGCCCCGGTCGTCGTGTGCGTCTGGCGTGACCCGTGGATGGTCATCGGCCCGCGCACCTACTCCGCCGACCTGCTGCGCCGCTGCGGTTTCCCGTTGGAGCCGCTCGACGTGCCCGGTTGGCCCACCGAGCGCTACCCGGCCGTGTCCCCCGACACGATCCGGGGCTGCGGGACCCGCACCATCGTGCTCCTCGACGCCCCCTACCCCTTCGCACCGGACGACGGGCCCGAGTGCTTCCCCGGCCGCGACGTGCGGATCCTGCCCGAGCGGCCGGTCGTCTGGTACGGCCCCGGCATGGTCGACGCGCGCGACCGGATCCGTGCGCTGCTGGGCCCGCGGCCGGCGTGACGGCCGTCAGCCCGCCACCGCGGCGGTGAGCATCGCGCGGCCCTGGGCCTCGTAGGCCTCCTCGTCGAAGTCGTCGACGAGGGCGCGCTGGGCCGCGAAGCCGAGGATGAGGCCGACGAGCATCTGCGCCAGGCCCCGCACGCGCTGCTGCGGCACGCCGCGGTTGCGGGCCCACGAGCCGAGCGTCAGGTCCAGGCCGTCGCGCAACTGGCTGAACTCGGCGCGCAGGGCACGGCCCAGTTCGTCGTCGCTCAGGGCGCCGGCGCCCAGCTGGACGAGCAGCTCGCCGAGCTCGGGGCCGAAGCGCAGGGCCTCGACCGCGAAGCCGAACAGGTCGGCCGGGGACGCGGGATTCCCGAAGTACTCGGTGATGGCCGTCATCGGCCAGTGCAGCGCCTGACGGGCGGTCTCGACGATGATCGCCTGCTTGTTGTCGAAGTGGTGGTAGATCGCCCCGGCGCTCGTGCCCGAGGCCCTGATGATGTCCGACACGGACGTGCCGCCGACACCCTGCTGGCCGATGAGATCAGCGGTCGCCTCGATGATCGCCTGGCGGCTGCGGATGCTTCGGGGCTGTTCGGGCACGGCATCAGTCTACGCAGCGCCGCCCCCGGCCGCCCATGCCAACCGACCAGGGCGGAGGCCTTGCCGCAGGGGGGTTCAGAGCTCCAGCCCGTCCAGCCAGCGCTCCAGCACCTGCACCGCCAGACCGGCCAGGCGCGGGCCCAGGCGGGCGGCGTCGGCACGGAGGGCGCGCGGGTCGATGCCGGCGCCCGCGAGCTCGCAGGCATGGCCGATGAGCCAGCGCTCCATGAGGGCCGGATCGGCTTCGATGTGGAACTGCAGGCCGAGCACGTTCGGTCCGAGGCTGAAAGCCTGCTGGGCGCAGGCCGGGCTCGTGGCCAGGAGCCGGGCACCGGCGGGCATCTCGAAGCGGTCGCCGTGCCAGTGCAGGACGGGCTCGCCGTCCAGCGGGGCCAGCACCGAGGCGCGGCCGGCCTCGGTGAGCCTGATGGGCACGAACCCGATCTCCTTGTCGTCGGCGGCCACGACCGGGCCGCCGAGCGCGGCGGCCATGAGCTGGGCGCCGAGGCAGACGCCCAGCGTGGGGCGCCGCCCGATCAGGCGCTGCAGGATCGTGCGCCGCTCGGAGGCCAGCCACGGGTAGGCATCGGTCTCGTAGGCGCCGACCGGCCCGCCGAGGATGACCGCGACATCGGCGTCATCCAGCGCCGACAGGTCGTCCACCCCGCCCTGGAGCATCGTGATCGAGTAGCCCCAGGCGCGCAGCACGGGTTCGAGGACGCCCAGGTCCTCGAAGGCGACATGACGGACAGCGACCAGAGAGCTCATGGCTGCATCCTCGCACGGGCGCCTGTGCTCACCGGGCGCGGCTCGCCCCCGCAGTCGCACCGGTCGCCGGCCGCTGGGCGGCCGGTGCGTGCCGGACCGCGCAGCGGGCGGTCTCAGGGCCCGCTGCGGGCGACCGCGCCGACGTCGGGGGCGGTCCTCCCGCCGCGCCCCGGGCCCGCTCCGATGCGCCTGCCGCGCTGCTCGGTGAGGCGGGCGTACATCTCCTCGATGACATCGGCGAAACGACGCTCGACCTCACGGCGTTTCACCTTCAGTGTCGGCGTGAGAAGGCCATTCGCGATCGAGAACTCCTCGGGGGAGAGGTGCATCGCCCTGAACTGCTCGTACTTGGGCAGCGACCCGGTGAGCCTCGCGGCACGGGCCCTGATCTCCTCGTGGACGCGCTGGTCGGTGAACAGCTCGCTGATGTGGTTGTACCGGACCTGCAGGTGCTCGGCGATCTCGCCCATCGTGGGCAGCGAGGGCCTCACCAGCAGCGTCAGACAGGGCCGGTCGTTGCCGACGATGACCGCCTGCTCGAACAGCGGGTCGGCCTGCAGCAGCGCCTCGATGGGCTGGGGCGCGATGTTCTTGCCGCCCTTGGTGACGATGATGTCCTTCAACCGGTCGGTGATGAACAGATAGCCCTTGCGGTCGATCCTGCCGGCATCGCCGGTGCGCAGCCAACGAGCGCCGTCCTCATCCACCCAGAAGGCCTCGTCAGTGGCCTGCTCGTTGCCCCAGTAGCCGTCCATGAGGTTGGGGCCGCGGTAGAGGATCTCGTTCTCCTCGCCGAGGCGCAGCCGCCCGCCCGCCATGACCCGTCCGACGCTGCCGGGCTGCCAGTGCGAGTGCGAGTTGAAGGCGATGAGCGGGGCCGCCTCGGTCATGCCGTAGCCGTCGAGGATCTGCAGGCCGGCCGCGCCGAAGAACAGCGAGACCTCGCTCGTCAGCGGCGCGCCACCGCTGACGAGCATTTTCTTCCGCCCGCCGACGGCCCTGCGGATCCTCCCCAGGACCAGCGCGTCGGCCGCCCGGAGCCTCACGCGGTCGCCCGGCGAGGGCCGCTCGCCTCTGTTGCAGGCGGCCTGCACCCTGGCGCCGACGCCGATCGACCAGTCGAAGAGGCGCTTGCGCAGCCCCGAGCCGGCCGCCCTGGCGCGGGCCGTGCTCATCACCGTCTCGTAGAGCTTGGGTACGGCGACCATCACCGTGGGGCGCGCCAGCGCCAGCATCTCGGCGATCCTGCGGGTGTCGGTGACGTAGGTGGTCATGCAGCCGTGCGACCACAGGTAGGCGGACCAGGCGCGTTCGAGGGCGTGCGACAACGGCAGGAAGCTGAGCGAGTGGTCGGCGGGGTCGAGGTCGAACATCTCGTCGAGGGCCCTGAACTCGGCGATCAGCGCGCGGTGGGCGAGCATGACGCCCTTGGGCTCGCCGGTGGTCCCCGACGTGTAGATGATGCTGTACAGATCGTCCCCGCCGGCCCGGTCCAGGCGGGCGTCGACCTCGGCGGCGAGTTCCTCGTCGGGGGGCTCCCCGGCGGGTGCGAACTCGGCCAGGGGGAGGGAGCCCTCGATGTCGCAGGGGTCCATCGAGACCACCAGGCGCAGGCTCGGCGACAGCCCGGCCGCCTCGACCATGGTGGAGGTCTCCCGCCCGCTGCCGGCGAAGGCGGCGGCCATCTGGCAGTCGTCGGCGATGCGGGCGATCTGCGCCGACGTGCTCGTCGCGTAGACCGGCACCGGCACGGCGCCGACGTACTGGCAGGCCAGGTCGGTCTGCGTCCATTCGGGACGGTTGCGGGCGTAGATGCCCACCCGGTCGCCCCGCTGGATGCCCTCGGCCACGAGCGCGCAGGCGATCCGGCCGGCGCGCTCGTCGAGCTCGCGGTAGGTGGCGACGTCCCAGGCCGGGTCCTCCCCGTCGACGCGCACCCGGGTCGCCGGCCGGTGGCTGTAGCGGGCGGCCGCGGCCTTGAACATGAGGGCGACATTGTCCTGCGCGTAGTGCAGGGGCCGGCGGTGGGACATGTCAGATCCTCTCGCGCAGCCAGGCGATGTCGGCGCCCTGCCCCTGGGCGCCGCCGGGTGTCTCGACGACGGTGGGTGCGCCCGCCGCGGCGACGATGCGGGCGATGGCCCCCGCATCGGCGCGCCCCTGGCCGAGATTGGCATGGCGGTCGGCCCCGGTGCCCGCCTCGTCGCGCGAGTCGTTGGCGTGCACCAGGTCGATGCGCCCGGTAATGGCCCTCACCCGGTCGACCAGGCCGTCCAGGCCGAGTCCCGCGCCGTGGGCGTGGCAGGTGTCGAGGCAGAGGCCGAACTTGCCGGCCGAGTCGACGCCGCCGAGCGCCGTCCACAGCCTGTCGATCGCCTCGAGGCTGCGGGCCATGGCGTGCCGGCCGCCGGCGGTGTTCTCGATGAGGACCGGCACCTCGGCGTCCAGCCCGTCCACGGCCTTGGCCCAGTTCGCCCGGCCGGCCTCGGGGTCGTCCTTCGCGGTGACGTGCCCGCCGTGGACGACGACGCCGATCGCGCCGAGTTCGGCGGCCATGTCGACGTGCTTCTGCAGCAGGCGGCGGCTGGGCACCCGGATGCGGTTGTTGGTGCTGGCAACGTTGATGACGAAGGGGGCGTGGACGACGAGCGTCAGACCGGCATCGGCGGCCGCCCGCCGCAGCGCCCGCGGGCCGCCCTCGTAGTCGAGGAAGGGGCCCTTCCAGCTCTGCGGGTCGCCGAGGCTGATCTGAACGATCTCGGCACCGCGCGCGGCGGCCTCGCCGATGGGGTCTTTCTCGTCGACGTGGGAACCGATCAGCACTGACATACGGCGAGCCTAGTTGTCCCCGGGAGCGCTGTCGCCGCCCGCCCTGAGAGGCCGTGGAGAAGGAGGGACTTGCGGGGGATGCGGTCCCCCTCCGGGCGGGGATCGGGCGGCCCCGGGGTCCGATCGCAAGAGGACCGGATGGCCCGGACCGGTCGCGGGGCCGCGAGCATCGCGCCTTCGTGCGGACGCCGCGCACACGTCCGCGGCGCCGGGACGGGAACGCGGCGCTTGCAGCCCCGGCGGATCCGCCGGACCGTGACGATCGCGCGGATCCCGGCGACCGGTCCCGCCCATTCGCCCCACCGGCGCGTCGCGCCTAGACTTGCCCGGATGAACGCGCACCTCGACCACGATCCGGCGGCATCGGTCCAACTGCGCTGGCTGGCACGACTGAACGATGAGATCCTGCTCAACCACTACCCGCAGCGCTCCGTCGAGCGGGGCGCCGCCTACGCCGGCCGGGCCGGGATCGTCACCGACGTGCATCTGGGGCCCGACGCCCTGTCGGGCCGTGTGCGGGGCACCCTGTCGTCCCCGTACGACACCTCGATCCGCTTCATCTGCGCCGACCAGCGCGTCATCACCTGGTCCGATTCGTGCACCTGCCCCAAGGGCAAGGACTGCAAGCACGCCGCCGCGCTGCTCATGAGCGCCCGCTCGGCCGCGCAACTCGTCCTCGAGGGCAGGGCCACCGCCTCCGCGCCCGTGCCGACCAGCTCGTGGGAGCGCGCGATGGCCCGGCTGGCCCCTGAGCGGGGCGGCACGCGCAGACTCGCCGTCGTCTTCGAGAGCAGCGGCATCGCCGGCTACGACTACGCCGCTTCCGGCCGATGGCATCTGCACCTGCTGCGCACCGGAGTGGACGGCGACTGGGTCGGCAGGCGCGTGCGCTGGCGCGATCTCGTGGAGCACCCCGACATGGTCCAGGCCCGCCCCGACCAGCGGGGCGCCGTCCTGGGCCTGGCGCAGCTGATGAGCGACGACACCCACACGATGAACCGGGTGACGCTCGAGTCGCTGCCCGCCGAGATCTGGGCGCAGCTGCGCAGAGCCGTCGGCGCGGGCGTCGAGCTGCTGCACGATCTGGGCGACCGCCGCCACGCGCTCGTCCACCTGGACCGGGAGAAGGCCTCGCTCGGCCTCGACCTCGCCGCAGTCGGCGACGACTACGAGCTCCGGGTGCAGTTGATCCGCGCAGGGCGGACCGAGCCCTTCCGTCCGGGCTGGACGCTGCTGGGCGAGCCCGCCCACGGGATCCTGCGCACCGAGCCCCGCGGCGAGCTGCGCCTGACCGAGCTCGACCGCTCCGTCGACCAGTCCCTGCGCCCGCTGCTCGACGCGGCCCCCTCGCTGGCGCTGCCGGCCGACGACCTGCCGCGCTTCCTGAGCCTGTACGCCCCGCAGTTGCGCGGCCGCATGCGTCTGACGAGCAGCGAGGCGGACGTCGACGTCAACGAGCCGCCGGCCAGCGGCATGTGGGTGCAGATCGATTTCAGCCGGGTCGATCGGGCCGTCCTGCGCTACGGGGTCACCCTCACCTCGGCCGGCCACAGCACCAGGCTCGAGCTGGAGCGATGTCCCGCCGACCTCATCGGCGAGAGGACGCGCCTCCTCCTGGAACGCATGCGCGGCCTCGTCGGCGGCCTGCCCGCGGAACTGTCCGGGCGCGCACTGCTCGACTTCGTCGGACGCGAACTGCCGGGTCTGGAGACCGATCCCGGGGTGCTCGTCGAGTCCATCGGCGCGCGCCCCGCCTACACCGAGCTCACCGCCGCCCCCCAGTTGAGCATCGAGGTCCTCGACGAGGATCCCGACGCCGACGACGGCACCGGGGCCACCACGGCCGTCGAGGACGCCGCGCTGGCCCGTTCGACCGACTGGTTCGGCCTGTCGGTCACCGTCGGGGTCGGCGACCGGCAGGTGCCCGTGGCGCAGTTGCTGGCCGCCATGGCCGCCGGCGATGACCACGTCATGCTCGGCGACGGCTCCTGGATCGACCTCGAGCAGCCCGGACTCGACCCGCTGCGTCATCTCGTCTCCGAGGCGTCGCGCCTCATCGACCCGGGGACCGGCCGGATGCGCCTGAGCCGGTGGGACCTGGGCGCCTGGCAGGACCTGCAGGCCTCCGGCGCGATCACCGCGGCCTCGGCCCGCTGGCAGCGCTCGGTCGCCGCGCTGCTGAGTCTGGACGAGACCGGGCCCGCCGCCGTACCCGGCACCATCAGGGCCGAGCTGCGCCCCTACCAGGTCGAGGGCTACCGGTGGCTCGCCGCGCTGTGGACGGCCGGCCTCGGCGGCATCCTCGCCGACGACATGGGACTGGGCAAGACGCTGCAGACCCTGGCGCTCATCGCGCGGGCCCGGCAGGACGGCGAGTCGACGCGCCCGGCGCTGGTCATCGCCCCCACCTCGGTGATGGCCGCGTGGACGGGCGAGGCCCGCAAGTTCGCCCCCTCGCTGCGAATCGTCGTCATCGACCAGACGGCCACCAAGTCCGGCGTCCCGCTCGCCCGGGCCGTCGAGGGCGCCGACGTCGTCGTGGCCTCGTACACGCTCGTAAGGCTGGACGAGACGAGCTTCACCTCACTGCAGTGGAGCCTGCTGGTGCTCGACGAGGCGCAGTTCGTCAAGAACCACGCCGCCAAGACGTACTCCGTCGTACGACGCCTGCTGGCGCGCATACGGCTGGTCATCACCGGCACGCCGCTGGAGAACTCCCTGATGGACCTGTGGAGCCTGCTGTCGATCGCCGCGCCGGGCCTGTTCCCCGATCCGAAACGCTTCCAGGCCGCCTTCGCCCGCCCGATCGAGTCGGGGGACGACCCGAACCGCCTGGACCTGCTGCACCGGCGCACCCGTCCGCTCATGCTGCGCCGCACCAAGGAGCAGGTGGCGGCCGAGCTGCCGCCCAAGCAGGAGTTCGTCATGCCGGTCGCGCTGAGCCGCGCCCACCGCCGCATCTACGACCGCGAGCTGGCCGCCGCCCGCATGCGCGTACTGGGCCTGCTCGACGACAATTCGCGCACCCACCGCGTCGAGATCCTCGCCGCCCTCACCCGCCTGCGCCAGCTCAGCCTGCACCCGGGCCTGCTGGAGGAGGCGGACACGGCCGTCGGCTCGGCGAAGATCGACTCGCTGGTCGAACAGCTGCACTCGCTGGCCGGAGCCGGGCACCGCGCACTCGTGTTCAGCCAGTTCACGGGCTTCCTCAAGCTGGTGCGCGAGCGCCTCACCGAGGAGAGGATCGGCTGGGAGTACCTGGACGGGCGCACCCGCCGGCGCGAGGAGCGGGTGCGCGCCTTCAAGGAGGGCGACGCCACGGCGTTCCTCATCTCGTTGAAGGCCGGCGGTTTCGGGCTGACGCTGACCGAGGCCGACTACGTCTTCGTCCTCGACCCGTGGTGGAACCCGGCCGCCGAGCGCCAGGCCATCGACCGCACCCACCGCATCGGCCAGGACAAGCAGGTGATGGTCTACCGGATGGTGTCGGCCGACACCATCGAGGAGAAGGTCGTGGAGCTCCAGCAGCGCAAGCGCGACCTGTTCGACCAAGTGGTCGGCGACGAGGCGCTGAGCAGCGGTGCCCTGACCCTCGACGACATCCGCGGCCTGCTGGCCTGAGCGCGGCCGTGGGCGCCGGGGCCGTCCGGGACTCGGGCCCATCGGCCCGGTACCCCGGGGACGGCCCAGGCGCGCCGGCCTCAGGCCAGGTCCCCCGCGGCCCGGCCCTGGGAGCTCAGCCCTCCACTGCTCAGCTCCCAGGGGCGGTGCTCCCTGAGGCGACGTCTCCCGGGGCATCCCGGGGATCGACGAGGCGCGCGGTCAGGCCATGGATGCCAAGGATCGTGATGGGCAGGCCGACGAGCGCCGTCGCGACCGTCCTGCCGTCGAGGCGCAGCACCCCGTGGCGCGCCAGCTCCCGGACGGCCCAGGCCGAGAACGGGATGACGACGGTCGGCGCGGTGGCGACCCCGGGCGTGTAGCCGCGCCACGCGGCCGAGTTGAGCAGATGGGTGAAGCCGTGGATCCCGAACCCGAGCAGCCCCGCCTGGAAGAGCCGGGAGCTGCCTTCCGTGGCCCTGCCCCGCTCGGCGAGGGCGAGCATGAGGCAGCCCATGACGGATATCGACACCCGGACGTGCTTCTCGCTCAGGCCGCCGCCCACCCACCGGGGTGCCCTGACGGGCAGCCGCCCGGCCAGTTCGCTCGCGAGCTCGGAGCCGTGTCTCCTCGACCACGGCCCCATGGTGATCAGTTCCTCGAGGTCATTGGCGACCCAGGCCCAGAACAGACCCCGGGTCGCCAGATCCGACAGTTCGCCCTCCACGCGGGCCTCCCGGCGCACGAATCTCATTGATATGCTCCCTTGCCAACAGACGTTTTCATATCTCAGCAGACTGATCCTCAGAAGACTTGAGTCATATAGAGCCCTTCGACCACCTCTCGGGAAGGAGTTCCTTCGCCCGAAAGCCCCGTGCTCGACGGCCCCGCCCTGCCGCCCCATGACGATGGTCTGGGCAGGGTCATGGCACGGCGAGCCGCGGCGCTGTCCTCGCCCGGGTCCGCGTCCTTCCTGTCTGCGGTGCCCTTGGGCATCGCAGGCCGAATGGGCAGCGGGAAGAGCCCCATGATGAAGGCCATCGCCGCGATGGCGGTCGGCTCGGGGATGACCGTGCGCTGGGTCAGCGCGACGGACTCGGATCTCGGCATCCTCCACAGGCGGTCGAGGGACGCTCTCGTGCTCGTCGACGACGCTGATCTCATGCCCGCAGCGGTTCAGGCGGAGCTGACCGAGCTCGTCGAGGAACCCGCGGCGCGAATCGTTGTCAGCTGGGACCCGGCCCGTCGCACCGTCGTCGATGCGGCAGGACCCCGCTGACGCGCAGGGCCGCGTCGTGCGGAGCACTTGGCCCCGTTGTCCGTGGACGAGATCGAGGAGGCATTCGGACATCACGGGTTCTCGGGATTCGGGCGCTTGGTCGCCGAGTGGACGGCCGGCAATCACCTCTTCGTGTGGTTCTGCCTGCAGCACGCCCTGGCGGCCAGGCCCGACGATCCCGGGACCCTGTGGTCCACGGTGTCCACGGCGGGGCCCGCAACGGATCTCGTGGACACCGTGCTCGCCAGTCACTGGCAGAACCCGGTCACGGTATCCCGCGCGCTCCGGCTCCTGGCACTGGCAGGCGGTGAGAGGGCCCCTATCTGCTCGCCGCGCCCTTCCTCCCGCACCACGACCTGGCGGGCTACCAGGATGCCATGGACGAACTCACCCGCGCCGGCCTCGCCGACCGAAGAACATGGCAGGTGACCCCCCAGGATCTTCTCCCATGCCGTGGACAGTGCCCTCACGATGGCCGAACGCGACGACGCGCAGCGGGCCATCGCCACCGCGCTCAGGGACCGCGGCTACGACTCGTGCACGGTGGCACGTCACTTGGTCGGCATCAGGGAGCTGCGCGCTGGGTGGGAGCTCGACACCATTCGGGCTCAATGGGGATGTCCAGCCCGGCACGGGGTGTCGACGAGGCCCAGCATGCGGATAAGGATGGTCCGGCCGGGATCATCGGTCACGGCCGTGGTCACGTCGAGGAACCACCGGCACCCTGCCCCGGTGGCGTATGGCGCACCGTCGAGGTCGAAGACGTGGCCTCGGCGCCCCACGTCAGCGACTGAGGCCGCCGCAATGGAGCCTGCACGAGGTCGTCGCCCTGCTCACCGCCGGGGACCGGGCATCGACGAGCCCCCAGCCGTCCCTCGACGATCTGCCCGAGCTGCTCGGCAGGGCGAAGAGCATCAACCCGGACGTCACCTTCGCCATGGGCACCAGACCGGACGTCTCGCCCGCTGTGGGGATGGCGTTGTACCGGGTCGTCCAGGAGTCGTTGACCAACGCCCACCGCTACGCCCCCGGGGCACGCATCGATGTGGCACTCGCGGCGGCCGACGGACGGGTGAGGCTGACCGTGGCCAACGCCGCACCGACCGGACCCGACCCCGGGATCAGCGGTTCCGGCACAGGAGTCCAGGGCATGCGCATGCGCTGCGAACTACTCGGCGGCCAGCTGGCGGCCGGCCCCCACGGGGACGGCTGGCTCGTCGAGGCCGTGCTCCCCCAGCGCACCGGAGAGGAACCCACCACCAGCTGACACCGACCAAAGTACGAGGTATTGAGTGCACCAATGGCCGATGCCCTCCACGCCGCCACTGAGCATCATCGTGGCAGGACGACGAAGGAGGCCCATCATGGGTTCACGCACCACATTCCCCGTCATCGGCCACGCCATCGCCGCCGTCGCCCTGGCCGGCATGGTCTGCTACAGCCTGCTGCGCTGGGATGACATGCCCGCGCAGGTCGTCACCCGCCAGGCGGCCGGGCGTCATGGCGCCTCGGTCGTCCCGCGCGGTGTCTCGGCAGTGACGATGCCCGTCGCGCTGCTGCTCTGCACGCTGCTGCTGATGCTCATGCCGCTGTGGAACCGCCTGGTCGGTGCCACGCCGCTGCGCCCGGGCCTGGGCAGGCACGAGTCCACCACGGTGTGGTCCACGATCCTGGCGACGCTCTCGGCTCTCCTCCTCGCACTGCACATCGGTATCGTCGACATGTGCACGGGCAGGGGTCCGCAGCTGCCGCAGCTGGCCTCCTACGGGATGGCCGCCATCCTCGGCGGCCTGGCGGTGATCTGTTCAGTGCAGCCTGTGAGGGCCCGCAGAGTCATCACCGTCATCACCGCGGCTCTTGTGCTCGGCGGCGTGCTCGTCGCGGCGCTGGCGTACGCCCTGCCGCTGGCGGCCATGATCGTCGGGACGGCGGTCATGCTCGGCTCGATCATCGCTCTCGCCGTGCCCCGGTTCAGGGACGGCATGCCGGGCTGAGCGACCGGGTGCCGCCGGGCGCGCCGACCGCCCGCACCGGGGTCTCCGGTTCGGCGCCGCGCCGACCGGTGGCGTAGCTTTGCTCACGTGAGCACACGTATATATGTTGCGTCCCCCGATGCCAAGGCCAACCTGAGCGGCGCCGCCCAGGCCATCGCCGAGGCCGCGGGCCGCCAGTCCAGTCCCGTCGCAGTCTTCCGCCCGCTGTCCACACAGGTCTCCTCCAATGGCCTCGCCGGCGCGACCTTCGACGAGTTCGCCAAGAACACCGATGAGGCCGAGGCCGGCATCATCGAGCGCTTCGAGGCCCTCGCCGCCAGGGGACCCGTCGTCGCCGTGGGCACCGACTACTCCGGCGTCACCGCCCCCACCGAGCTGGCCCTCAACGGCCGTCTGGCCGCCGACCTGGCGGCCCCGGTCGTGCTGGCCGTCGACGCCTCCCAGGGCCCCGATCGTGCCCTGGGCCTGGCCCGCGTCGCGCTCGACGGCCTGGCCGGGCAGCACGCCACCGTCGTGGCCATCATTGCCACCGATCCCTCGCACACCGACGCCACGCGTACCGTCCTGGCCTCGCTCGGCGTGCCCGCCGCCGTCCTCGGCGACGATCTGTCGGCCGTGCTGGCGGCCGCCGACGTCGAGATCGCCACCCGCACCCCGGCCCGCTTCAGCTACGAACTCATGGCCCAGGCCAGGTCCGAGCTGAAGACCATCGTCCTGCCCGAGAGCGAGGACCCCCGCGTCCTCGAGGCCGCCTCGATCGTCGCCGCCCGCGGCGCCGCCAAGATCGTACTGCTCGGCGAGGCCGACCGGGTCAGGGCCGACGCGGCCGGGCTGGGCCTCGACCTGGACGGCGTCGAGATCGTCTCGATGAACAGTCCGGAGCTGATCGAGTCCTACGCCGCCAAGTTCGCCGAGCTGCGCGCCAAGAAGGGCGTCACCCTCGAGCAGGCCCGCCAGGCCATGGCCGACGGCGCCTGCTTCGGCACGATGATGGTCTACATGGGCGGCGCCGACGGTCTCGTGTCGGGCGCCAACCACACCACGGCCAACACCATCCGTCCGGCCCTGCAGGTCATCAAGACCGACCCGGGCATGAAGACCGTCTCGGGCGCCTTCCTGATGAGCCTGGCCGACCGCGTGCTGCTGTTCGCCGACTGCGCCGTCACCCCGAACCCGGAGCCGGCCCAGCTCGCCGACATCGCCGTGGCCAGCGCACAGACCGCCCGCATGTTCAACATCGACCCCAGGGTGGCCATGCTGACCTATTCCACGGGCACCTCCGGCAGCGGCCCGGACGTCGACAGGGTCCGCGCCGGCTACGAGGACGCCGTCTCGCGCGCCCCGGGTGAGAGGATCGCCGGCCCGATCCAGTTCGACGCCGCCATCGACCCCGTCGTCGGCAGGAAGAAGATGCCCGACTCCGAGGTGGCCGGCAGCGCGACCGTGTTCGTGTTCCCCGACCTCGAGGCCGGCAACATCGGCTACAAGATCTGTCAGCGCACCGCCGGTGCCGTGGCCGTCGGCCCGCTGCTGCAGGGCCTGCGCCGGCCCGTCAACGACCTGTCGCGCGGCGCCCTCGTCGACGACATCGTCAGCACCATCATCATGACCGCCATCCAGGCTCAGGGCACGAGCGGTCCGCTCGCCTGAGACCCTGACCTGACAAGGAGAGACATGGCCAAGCCCATTCTGGTGCTGAACTGCGGCTCCAGCTCCCTCAAGTACCAGTTGATCGACCCCTCATCCGAGGCCGTGCTGGCCAAGGGCCTGGTGGAGCGGATCGGCGACACGAGCGACGGCGTCGTCGCCCACGAGGTCGGCGACGAGGAGTTCACCGTCACCCCGAGACTGCCCGACCACACGGCGGCCCTCAAGGCCGTCTTCACGATGTTCGCCGACCACGGCCCCTCGCTCGGCGAGGTCGCGGCCGTCGCCCACCGCACGGTGCACGGCGGCGACCGCTTCGCCGCCCCGACGGTCATCACCGACGAGGTGCTGGAGACCCTCGAGGAGCTCGTCCCGCTGGCGCCGCTGCACAACCCGGCCGGCATCAAGGGCATCAGGGCGGCCCTCGAGCTGCTGCCGGGCGTGCCGCACGTCGGCATCTTCGACACGGCGTTCTTCGTCAACCTGCCGGACGAGGCCCACACCTACGCCATCGACCGCGGCCTGGCCGAGAGGCACTCGATCCGCAAGTACGGCTTCCACGGCACCAGTCACCAGTACATCGCCGGCCTGGTGCCGGGCGTGCTGGGCGCCGACCCCGGGCGGCTGCGCCAGATCGTCTGCCATCTCGGCAACGGGGCCTCGATCTCGGCCGTCAAGGGCGGACGGCCCATCGAGACCTCGATGGGCCTGACCCCGCTGGCCGGCCTGGTCATGGGCACCCGCTGCGGCGACATCGACCCGGGCCTCTTCGCCTACCTGCACCGCGCCGAGGGCTGGGACGTCGACCGCATCGACGCCGAGCTCAACAAGAGCTCGGGCATGCTCGGCCTGTCGGGCGTCACCGACATGCGCGACGTCGAGGCCCAGTTCGAGGCGGGCGACGCCGACACGATCATCGCCCTGAACGTGTACGCGCACCGTCTGGCGTTCTACATCGGCGGCTACGCCAATCTGCTCGGCGGCCTCGACGCGATCACCTTCACAGCCGGCATAGGCGAGAACTCGTCGTTCGTGCGCAGGGAGGTCTGCAAGAAGCTGGTCGGCGTCGGCGTCGTCCTCGACGAGGAGCTGAACGCCAGGCGCGACAAGGCCCCGCACCTGATCTCAGCGCCCTCCTCGAAGGTCAGGGTCCTGGTCATCGCGACCAATGAGGAGCTCGCCATGGCCCAGCAGGCGGCGGGTCTGCTGGCAGGCTGAGAGCGCCCCCGGAGCGAGCGGACCGGGTCCGCTCCGGGGGCGCTCTCCAGGGGACGCGGCGGGGGTGCCCGGCGAACCGCACGGTCCCGGGGCAGTCACCGCGATCAGACGCATCCGCCCTGCCCAGCGGGCGGTTGTCCCGGTCCGGTGCGTATCGGTGGAGCAGGAACTGGCGAACGACTAGATTGGGGCCATGTCATCCGCACTCGTCACCGGGGGAAGCAGTGGCATCGGACTCGCATTCGCTCATGCCCTGGCCGCCCGTGGGGACGATCTGGTGCTCGTGGCCCGCGACGAGTCGAGGCTCGAGGCGGCGGCGCAGCAGCTGCGGGCCCGGCACGGGGTCGCCGTCGAGACCCTCTCGGCCGATCTGGCCGATCAGGACGGCATCCGCACGGTCGAGGCCCTCGTCGACGCCCACGAGATCGGCACCCTCGTCAACAACGCCGGTTTCGCAGCCCACACCGACCTGCTGGACGCCGACTGGTCCGGCCAGGCCGAGGCGCTCAACGCGATGGCCCTGGCGGTACTCGTCCTGTCCGGGGCGGCAGCCCGTCAGATGATCGGGCGCGGGACCGGCGAGATCATCAATGTCGCCTCGGTGAACGCCCTCATCGACGCCGACGTCTACTCGGCCACCAAACGCTGGGTGATCAGCTACACCGAGGCGCTGGCCGGGCGGTTGGCCGGCACCGGGGTGCACGCCACTGCCGTCCTGCCCGGCTGGGTCAGGACCAATTACCACGCCGCCGCCGGCATGCGCCGCCCGCACCTGCCCGGCTGGGCCTGGGTCGAGCCGGATCAGGTGGCCGCCGAGGCGCTCGGCGCCGTCGCGCGGGGCAGGACCCAGACCACACCGAAGGCCGTCTGGAAGGCGGCCGCCTGGATGCTGCGCCACGGCCCGGCCGGGCTGGCCCGTCTCGTGGCGGACAGGGTGCGCAGCGGTCACGACAGGCAGGGGGCCCGCTGATGGACTTCGGACGCGATCCGCGTCTTTACAGGTCGACGATGGCCGCCATCGCACGCGACTCGGTGCGCTACGGCCTGATCAAACCGGTGATGAGTCGCGCCGTCAAGCTGCATGTGCACGGACGGGACCACCTCGACGACCTGCGAGCCCCCTTCCTGGTCACCCCGAACCACTCCGGCCACTTCGACGGGCCCCTCGTCGTCCTGACCATGCCGAACAGGCTCACGAGGCAGCTGGCCACCGGCGCAGCGGCCGACTACTTCTTCAACAAGTGGTACACGGCGATGGGGACCCAGCTGCTCATGAACGCCTTCCCCGTCGATCGGGCGCGCAACAGGAGCAAGAGCCACCGCGGCATGTCAGGCGAACTGCTCGACGCGGGCGTCTCACTGCTCATCTTCCCGGAGGGCACCCGCTCGCGCACCGGCGGCATGGGACGCTTCAAGCCGGGCACGGCCGCCCTGGCCATCGCGCACAACGTGCCGATCCTTCCGGTCGCGATAGTGGGCTCGTGGGCGGCATGGCCTCCCACCGAGAAGCGCTGGGTGCCCGGACGCCCCGACGTGCACGTCGTCTACGGCGCCCCGATGACCGCCGCACCGGGCGAGATAGCCCACGAGTTCTCCGAACGCGTGCGCCGCAAGATCATCGAGATGCACGACGGCGTGGCGAGGGCCTACGGCATGCCCACTCAGGCCGAGATGATGCATTTGGCGGCCATCGAGCGGGCGCGCAGATCCGACGAGAGGAAGAGCAGGGACGGCTAGGACCTCCGCAGGGGGTACGCCCCGTGCCGCTTGCGGGTCCGACGCACCGGGGCCGCCGAACCCGCACGGGCCCATGCGGCCGCGCGTCCCGGCCTACTGCGTGATCGTGCCGTGCTCGAAGATCTGGGTGCAAGTACCGGACGACTTGCAACTCGCGTTCCTCACAGGGGCGCCGTAGCTGCCCGTCAGGCCGCCGGCGGCGCACGGATCGTCTTGCGTCGGTTCGTCATTCGGAGTTCGGTTCCTCTCTCATGGGGTCGCAGCAGCGTCCCACGTTCCTCCGCCATCGGCGGGTTCCGATGGGGGCACCGGGGCGCAGCGCCCGATCACCGGCGCTGCGGGGCGAACAAGGGTCGGCAGAGTCCGCCGATGCGTACCCGAACAGGAAACCCATCCGGGAACGAATAGGATAAACCCTTAGAAATCCTTTGGAAGGATATTTGTTCAAGATGTCAGGACGCTGAGAATCAGCTGAGTCATCGCAGACCGGCACGCCCATGGCCGCAGATCCGCACCCCACCGATAACCTTGGGGCATGGCTGATCCCTCCACCGCCGACGGCGGCCCCCCCGCACCCCGCGTCGTCGTGGTCGTCGTGGCGTGGAACCGTGCCGAGCTCTTGGAGCGCTGCCTCGACGCGCTGGGCGCGCAGATGCGCCGGCCCGACGCGCTGGTCGTCATCGACAACGCCTCCACCGACGAGTCGCCGCGCGTCGCCGCAGACCACAGGGCGGTCACCGAGGTCATCACCCTGCCGACGAACACCGGCGGCGCCGGCGGCTTCGCGTCGGGCATCGCCGTGGCCTGCAACCGTCACGGCGCCGACCTGGTCTGGATCATGGACGACGACACCGTCCCGGCCCCGAGCGCCCTGCAGGCGCTGCTGGCGGCCCGCGACCGCTATCCACGGCCCGTCGCGATCCTGGCCAGCCGGGCCGACTGGCACGACGGCCGCGAGCACCCCATGAACACACCGCGCGCACGCATCGGCGCGAGACGCGAGCAGCGGCGCGGCGCCGCCCGCATCGGCTGCCGCCCGATCCGTTCGGCCTCGTTCGTCTCGATCCTGATCGACGCCCGAGCCATTCACGACGAAGGCCTGCCGATCAGCGACTACTTCCTGTGGAACGACGATTTCGAGTACACGACGCGCCTGCTGCGCTTCCGCGAGGGCCTGTACGTACCGGCCAGTCGCGTCCAGCACCTGACGAAGCGTTTCGGCGACACGAGCGCCGACCCGGGCCCGCGCTTCTACCAGGAGGTGCGCAACAAGGTCTGGATGTTCACCCGCTCGTCCGCGCTGGCCGGCTGGGAGCGTCTGCTCTACGGCGGCTCGACGCTGCGGCGCTGGGCCGCGACCTTCAGGGCCTCGCCCGACCGCGCCACACTGCGCAAGGGGCTGGCAGAAGGCCTGCGCGACGGCTTGTGCCGCGGTCCGCGCAGCAACGCCAAGGTGCTAGCCGGCACCCCGGTCGAGGCCGACATCATCGCCGTCGAGGGGGACCGATGACCGCCTTCAGCGTCCTGCTGCCCGTCTACGCCGGCGACGACCCGGTGTTCTTCACCCGGGCCCTGCGCTCGGTGAGCACCGATCAGACGCTCCGGCCGGATGAGATCGTCATCGTCCGCGATGGCGAGGTCAGCGACGAGATCGAGGCCGTCCTCGATGCCGCCATCAAAGGCACGGCCACCGGTGACGTTCCCGTCACCGTCGTGCGCATCGGCCACAATCGCGGCCTGGCCGACGCTCTCGACGAGGGCCTGAAGGCCTGCCGATACGAGATCGTGGCCCGCGCCGACGCCGACGACATCTCACTGCCCGAGCGTTTCGCCACCCAGATCCCGCTCGTCGTGGGCGAGGACGCAGGAGAGCCGCTCGACCTGCTCGGAGCGGCCATCCAGGAGTTCGAGTCCGAATCGGGCCCGAGGGGCATGGTGCGCCCTCTGCCCACCGACCGCGAGCAGATCAGGCGACTGGCGCGCTTCCGCGACCCCTTCAACCACCCGTCCGTGATCTACCGCAAGGCCGCCGTGGCCCGGGCCGGCGGCTACCGCAAGCTCGCCAGGATGGAGGACTACTGGCTGTTCGTCCGCATGCTGCAGACCGGCTCGCGGGTCGCGAACCTGGCCGAGCCGCTGGTGCTCTACCGGATCGGCGCCGGCGCCTACCAGCGCCGCGGCGGCAGCGAGATGCTGCGCAGCGAGATCGAGCTGCAGCGGGCCCTCATGAGATCGGGGTTCATCGGCCGCGGCCAGGGTCTGCGCAACATCGTCGTGCGCGGGCTCTACCGGCTCATCCCGACGTGGATCCGCAGGCCGGCCTACCGGATCATGGTGAGGCGGGGCAGGAGCGGGGCCTGAGCCGGCTCCGCGCCACGCCATCACGGTTCCCGTTCGTCCCCGCGACGGCGATGGCCCTGCCGGTACTGGATCGTCCGATGCCAGAACCGCCGCGACCCGCCCGATGATCTTTTGACTCGGGGCCGGCTCGCTGAAAGCTCAGACCCGTTCGACCGCGCTCTGCGGAGGGCCGCCGATGCGCACGCGCACCGGAACGGCCTCGCGCTCGGCGTCGGTGAACAGGCGGTTGGCCCTCTCCTCCTCGGTGAGCGGGCGGCGCTCCGGATCCTCGCTGCCGTCGAGGGCCCTGCCGCGCAGGAAACGCACGGCCTGGTCGCACGGGCCGTCGAAGACGAGCCGGCCGCGCTCCATGACCAGGCCGCGCTTGCAGAACTTCTCGACCATGTCGAGATCGTGGCTGACGATGACGATCGTCTTGCCGTCGCGGACCATGCTGCGGATGAGCGCCTTGCACTTGTTCTGGAAGGGCTCGTCCCCGACGGCGAGGATCTCGTCGACGAGGAAGACGTCCGGGTCGGTGTGCACCGCGACCGAGAAGGCCAGGCGCAGGTACATGCCGGAGGAGTAGAACTTCACCTCCGTGTCGATGAAATCGCCGATGTCGGCGAACTCGAGGATGTCGTCGTAGGCGGCGTCGATCTCCTCCCTGGTCATGCCGAGGATGGCGCCGTTGAGATAGACGTTGTCGTGCCCGGTCAGGTCAGGGTGGAAACCGGCGCCGACCTCGATGAGGCCGGCGACCTTGCCCTTGATGCCGACCGCGCCGCCGTCGGGATGCATGACGCCGCTGATGAGCTTCAGGGTGGTGGACTTGCCCGAGCCGTTGAAACCCATGAGGGCCACCGACTCGCCGTCGGCGATGTCGAAGCTGACGTCGTCCATGGCCTGGAACTCGTTGGTGATGTCCTTCCTGCGGCCCCTGAGCAACCAGACGAAGGCCTCCTTGATGGAACGCGTGTGGCGCAGCAGGAAGGTCTTGGTGACGTGCTGGGCGGTGACGACGATGCGTTCATCGCGCGATTCCAGTGGGATCTTCTTGGCCATCACAGCTCCTGGGCGAACTCGCCCTCGAAGTGGCGGAACAGCAGGTCGCCCACGAGCAGCATGCCGAAGCTGAGCACCAGGGCAATGGGGGTCCAGTAGGAGAACAGGTGGGGCATGACGTGCCAGACCTCGTAGGGGATCTCTCCGTTGACCGTCGAGGCCCAGAAGGCGTCGTGGAAGAGCTCGACGGCCGTCGTCAGCGGATTGAACTTGTAGAGCGTCACGGCCCAGTGCGGCAGCGTGTTGGCGACCAGCACCCACATGTAGAGCACCGGGGACAGCCAGGTGACGACCATGTTGATGAGGTCGACGAAGTTCTCCGAGTCGCGGAAGAAGACGTTGGCCGTGCCGAAGACCAGGCCGAGGGCCAGGGCGAACACCGAGACGACGACGAAGCCGACGAAGAAGGCCAGGATCTGCATGAGCGTGGGGTGCCAGCCGACGATGAGGTCGACGACCAGCAGGATCGCCACCTGCGGGAAGAAGTGGATCCACGCCACCCACAGGCTCGAGACGGGGAACAGCTCGCGGGGCAGGTAGATCTTCTTGATCAGGTCGCCGTTGCCCACGATGATGCGCGCCGAGTTGCCGAAGACCTCGGTGAACAGGTTCATCACGACGATGCCGCTGAACATGTAGATCGCGTAGTTCGGCAGGCCCTTGTTCAGGCCCAGGAAGACGCCCATCGCGACGAAGTAGACGGCGAACTGGATGGCCGGCTTGATGTAGCTCCAGACCAGGCCGAGCACCGAGGCCCGGTACCGAACTTGGATCTCCTTGTTGACGATGCGCTTGAGGAGGAACTGGTTCGCGAACACATCCCTGAGCCCACGCCCCCGTCCGGGGGCGTGGAACTCAAGCCGCGGCGTGGACACTGGGCTCTGCAACGAAGAACTCACGGAATCAGTTTTCCCCCTGACCAGCGATGCCAAAGGTCTTGGCCCACGTGTCGAACGACGTGAAGTCGGGAGCAGCCGCACGGTATTGCGTGGAGAGCGTGTTCCACTTGCTCACAAGCTGGGCGCGGAGCACTGCCTCGCGGGCGACCTGGTCGCGGAAGAGCTTCGGATCGCGCTTGTACCATGCCGTGCCCGTGCCATCAGCCTTGCTGACGAGCACGGAATCGAAATTCGCTAGCATCCAGAAGGATGCCTTCGAGTGTGGCAGGGCCGCCTGCGGGCGTTTCCGGGCGTCCTCGGAAACCGGCAGCAGGTGCTTGAGGGCCGTCTTGAAGGTCCACGGCAGCAGCGTGACGGCTGACGGTCGTTTGGGCAGGCGTCCGCGGTGCCATGGCTTGTTCCGGTCCACCTCCGGGAACGCCGCCGGGTCGGACTCGAAGCGCGACTGCGCGAACTCCTTGGCCGCGGCACGCAGCTCCGGTAGGCGCGTCGTGATGGTCTCGTGCAGGTGGTCGGGCCCCGAGAGGATGTCCTTCAGGGCGAGAATCCGCATCTCCTGCGCGTAGTACTCGGAGCTGACGGCGTGTTTCATGTCCCGTGCGACCAGGTTCCACGGCAGGCGGCCGCCCAGGGGGTACGGCGAGTAGAGCAGGGCCGTGAGGATCCGGTTGCGCTCGTGGAAGTAGGCCTGCCAGTCGATCGTGTCGTCCTTGTCGGTCCACGACATGTGCCACACGGCGGCCCCCGGAAGCGTAACGGTCGACACACCGGTGCGCTGGGCGCGCAGGCCGTACTCGGCGTCATCCCATTTGATGAAGACGGGGATCGACAGGCCGAGTCGGCGCAAGGTCTCGACAGGGATGAGGCACATCCACCAGCCGTTGTAGTCGACGTCGAGGCGCTGGTGCATCCACGGGGTGGCGCGCAGCGGATTCGTCGTGACGTCGACGCCTTGGGGGTAACCATCGGCGGGGCCCCAGAACCACTGGTAGCGGTCCAGGCGCTCACCCCAGGTGTGCAGCACCGACTTATTGAGCAGGTCGAACATCATGCCGCCCACGATGGTGGGTTTGCGGCAGAAGGTGGCGAAGATCAGAGCGCGCTCGATCCCCTCGGGCTCGATCTGGACGTCATCGTCGAGGACGAGGTGGTAGGTGCTCTCGTCTGCCATCACGGACTCGTACATGCCACGTGAGAATCCGCCGGAACCACCCATGTTGCCCTGGTAAATCATGCGGAGCTTGTCCCCGAGGAGCTCTTGGGCCCTGGGGAAGCCCTCGTCGTCCTTGACGTTCTTGTTGCCTTGGTCGACCACGTACACCCGGTCGACGTGACCGATGAGATCACTGGCGTTGCCGAGGGCCTGCAGGGTCTCGGCGCAGTAGTCGGGGCGGTTGAACGTAGTGATGCCGATGGAGAGCGATCCGGGACGAACCGATTCGCCTGCGACCAGCCATTCGCCCTCGACGAGCTGGACGTCGTCGGAATCGGCGATCAGGTCGAACCAGTACCAGCCGCCGTCGGCGAAGGTCGATAGCTTGAGGTCATAGATGACCTCTTCCTGCCCGTCGCCGCCGGTCTTGACGGTGTCGACCCGCTGGGCGCGGCCCTGCGAGTTCGAGCGGTAGATCATCACCGAGACGGCGCCGGCGATCACCAAGCGCAGACGCACCCGCTTGATGTCGGTCCACTGGCGCCAGTAGCTGGCGGGGAAGCCGTTGAGGATCGTGGCGAATGAGACGCGCAGGCCCTTCGGGAGGGAAATCCGGCGTCTGGACTGCACGAGGTCACTGTGGCTCTCACCGACGGGTTGCAACAACGCTGCCCGGCTGGTTCCCTGCTTGGAGCCCTTGGATGCCTCGTCGACCTCGGCCGGGCCGCGGCGTCCGAAGTCGACGTACAGCGGCAGCTTGTCCTCGTCGTTGCTCTCGGGCAGAACGACCCTGACGGCGGTGGTCCAGACCTGTGCGCTGTTCATGGTTTCCGTACTCACTCGTCAACTCCTCCGGAGACCAGCGCCTCGCCGGATGCGAAGTGCGGCTTGAGTTTGTTCTCGTACATGCTCAGGGCCGAGCCGATGGCCATGTGCATGTCGAAGTACTTGTAGCCGCCGAGACGCCCGCCGAACAGGATCTGCCTCTCGGCCTTGACGCGTTCACGGTACTTGAGGATCTTGGCCCGGTCCTCGGCCGTGTTCACAGGGTAGTAGGGCTCGTCGTCACGGCCGGCGAAGCGCGAGTACTCGCGCATGATGACGGTGGCGTCCTTGGTGTAGTCGCGTTCGGGGTGGAAGTGGCGGAACTCGTGGATGCGGGTGAACCTGACGTCGGGGTCGGGGTAGTTCATCACCGCGCAGCCCTGGAAGTCCTCGATCGGCAGGACCTCCTCCTCCAGGTCGATGGTGCGCCAGCCGAGCTCGCCCTCGACGTAGTCGAAGTAGCGGTCGACGGGCCCGGTGTAGACGACCGGCACGGACCCGACGGTGGCCGCCTTGCCGAGCCCGCCGTCGTCGAAGAAGTCGGCGTTCAGGTGCACCTCGATGTTCGGACTGTCGACCATGCGCTCGAACCAGGCGGTGTAGCCGTCAACGGGAAGGCCCTCATGGGTGTCGCTGAAGTAGCGGTTGTCGTAGGTGTAGCGCACCGGCAGGCGGCTGATGATCGAGGCGGACAGGTCCTTGGGGTCGGTCTGCCACTGCTTGCCGGTGTAGTACTTGATGAAGGCCTCGTAGAGGGGGCGGCCGATGAGCTGGATGCCCTTGTCGTTGAGGTTCTCGGGGTCGGTTCCGGCGAGTTCGCCGGCCTGCTCGGTCACCCAGTCGCGTGCCTGCCGGGGGGTGAGCGCCGCGTGCAGGAACTGGTTGATGGTGCCCAGGTTGATGGGCATCGGGAAGACCTCGCCGTTGTGGGTGGTGTAGACGTGGTGCACGTAAGCGGTGAAGCCGGTGAACCGGTTGACGTAGGCCCACACCTTCTCGTTGGAGGTGTGGAACAGGTGGGCGCCGTAGCGGTGCACCTCGATGCCGGTCCGGGCCTCGCGCTCGGTGTAGGCGTTGCCGCCGATGTGGCCGCGCCGGTCGATGACGGCCACCTTCAGGCCGAGTTCGTCAGCGGCCCGTTCCGCGATAGTCAGGCCGAACAGGCCCGCACCGACGATCACCAAATCTGCTTGCACGGCTCTGTACTCCGATCCTGTAGACATCGCGACTGACATGGGACCCGCCCGGGCCGCACCCGACAGGACACGGTACACGGCCTTCCCGACAGATTTCTCCCCCAAACATAGCCGAGGCGCTCCCGCAACGCGCAGCACACCGAGTCGGGACCCGGGAGCTCAGGGGGATGCAGGGCCCGGACAGGAACACGCACTCCGGAGCCGGCCGCGGCTCCCGGCCAGCATCCGACCCTAAGGTTGGCCTCATGGCTCATCTGCTCGTGACCGGCGGCGCCGGTTTCATCGGATCGAACTTCGTCCACCACGCGCTGGAGCGCACCGACCACACGGTCACCGTGCTGGACAAGCTCACCTACGCCGGCAATCCCGCCTCGCTGGCCGGCCTGCCCGCGGACCGCTTCGAACTCGCCACCGGCGACATCTGCGACCGCGGGCTCGTCGACGCGCTCGTCTCGAGGGCCGACGCGGTGGTGCACTTCGCCGCCGAGTCGCACAACGACAACTCCCTCAACGACCCCGAGCCCTTCGTCCGGACGAACCTGGTGGGCACCTTCAGCCTGCTCGAGGCCGTGCGCGCCCACGACGTGCGCTACCACCACATCTCCACCGACGAGGTCTACGGCGACCTCGAACTCGACGACCCGGAGAGGTTCACCCCCGAGCGCCCCTACAACCCGTCGAGCCCCTACTCGTCGAGCAAGGCCGGCTCCGACCTGCTCGTGCGCGCCTGGGTGCGCAGCTTCGGGGTGCGGGCCACCATCAGCAACTGCTCGAACAACTACGGCCCGCGCCAGCACGTCGAGAAGTTCATCCCCCGCCAGATCACGAACATCATCGACGGCATCCGCCCCAAGCTCTACGGGACCGGTCTCAATGTGCGCGACTGGATCCACGTCGACGACCACAATGCGGCGGTGCTGCGCATCCTCGAGGCGGGGCGCATCGGCCAGACCTACCTCATCGGCGCCGACGGGGAGCTCGACAACAGGACGGTGATCGAGAAGATCCTCGTAGCGATGGGCCGCGATGCCGGTGACTACGAGCACGTCAATGACCGTCCCGGCCACGACATGCGTTACGCGATCGACGCGACGAGGCTGCGCGCTGAACTCGGCTGGGAACCGGTTTACCGGGACTTCGACGCGGGCCTGACGGCGACGATCGATTGGTACCGGGCCAACGAGGACTGGTGGCGTCCGCAGAAGGCGGCGGTCGAGGCCAGCTGCGCGGCGCGGGGGCAGTGAGCCCGGGTCACAGCGCGGGTGAGCGTCCGTGACCGGTGACCGCCCCGGAATCGCAGGACCCGCCGCCTCGGAGCGCTCCAAAGAATTCACCACCCCGCGGAATGCCTGAATCCGGACGCCCCGTCCACCCCGGGAACGGCAAAGCCCATTCACAGAATTATGTGCCAGCTGCGCGTTTTCCCAGTAGAGGGCGCACGATCCACGGGCTAGCGCCGGCCAGCCGCCGAACGATCCGTGACAACCCAGCCGGATGGCGCGGGTCAGCCGGTGCGCGTCGACGGCAACGACCCTGCCGGCCGCAAAGCCTCGGACCGGGCACCTCCGCCCCGCCGACCCATGGCTCGCAGCACCGGTGACGACGTATAATGCACCGCATGCACTCTGATTCCATCGCCATCGTCATGCCAGAGTACAATGAATCTGATGGTATTCTTATTTTCCTCGAGGAGATCCGGGATGTTTTTGCTGACGTTGATCACGAGGTCATCGTCGTGGATGACTGTTCCTCGGACGGTACCGCTGACATCATTGACGACTGGGGTACCGATGCATCCTCCCACACCCGTGTCATCCGGTCGACACCGAACGCGGGTCATGGCCCCACCACTATCAAAGCCCTCAGAGCAGGTCTGGGAACCGGCAGGGACATCATCCTAGCCGTCAACGGCGATGGCCAGTTCCGGGCGAGCGAGATGCTTGAGCTGTGCAACATCCTGTCCGTCAGCCGCGCCGACGTAGTCGAGGGCATGCGCACCCACCGCGACGATCCCCTGTTCCGCCGCGCGACCTCGGCCGCGACCCGCGTTCTCGTGCGCCTGCGCTCGCATCGCAGCCCGCACGACGCGAATACGCCCCTTCGCGCCTATCGTCCCGAGGCCCTGCGCACCATGCTCGACCTGCTGCCTGACAACGCGATGACCCCGAATCTCATCATCTCGGCCCAGAGCCGGAGGAGACGATTCACCATCATCGAGGCGCCGGTCGAGTCCCTCGACCGGCGCGGTGAGACCACTAATGGCACCACATGGGGCCAGAGACGCAGAAACCTGCCCACGAGACGCTTCGTCCGCTTCTGCGCGGACGCCGCCAGGCAGTGGTTCGCCCCCGGCCCGGAGAAGCATCAATGAGCAATGCGCCCGCACCCGACGGGGCTACCTCATCTTCGCCGGACCGATTGATTCTCGGAAAGCCCCTCTCCGCATGGTGGCGTTTTCTCAGACAACTCATAAGTTATGGTCTCCTCGGGGGCTTGGGTGCCATCTCAGACTTTCTGATTTACACCGGTATGGTGCATTTCACACCATTGTCACATGTGCCGGTCGCCGCGAACATGATTTCGGTCCTGACCGGAATTCTGGTGAGCTTCCTGCTCAATTCTCGCATCACTTTCAGGACGCGGGATAACATCTTCAAGAGAGGCGTCCGATTCTTCACCGTCGGGCTCAGCGGGTTGGCATTGTCGACATCCTTACTGGCCATTCTCACGCATGGCGCCGGCATGGACCCAATAATCGCCAAGCTGATCACCATGCCCCCTGTCGTCCTGTTCCAATTCCTGGCGAACCGGTTCTGGAGTTTCCGCACCATCGAGGGGACGGGCAGGAAGAACTCGAGATTCTCCGCCGCCAACGCTCCCGCTTGGACCCTACCGATCATCCACGGCGCACTCCTGACGATCGTGCTCGCTGTCTACGTCGTTCTCTTCGTCCACGAGGCCCGCTCGGGCCTCGAGTTCGACGAGGCCTACAACCTGGAAGTCGCCAGGAACCTGGCCGCTGGCGATGGCTATGCCACCTACGGCTGGCGGACGGGCACGACCCTGTGCCCGTTCGACCCATTCATCACCACCGGCCCGAGCCTCCTCCTGCCCGCCGGTCTCCTCTGGAGAATCAGCAACGGCACGCTGTGGTTCGTCCGCCTGGTCCCGCTGAGCTACTTCTCCCTGTTCCTGTTCTCCATCTGGCGGCTGGCCTATAGGAACCTCAACCGCTGGGCGGCCCTGGCAACCCTCTGCTCACCGCTGCTCATCCACGTGGCGATGGCGAACGACCTGCTCACTCAGTCGCTCACCGTCGGACGCTTCGTCGGTGAGTTCACCGCCGTCACATTCATCTTCGCGGCCGTGCTCGCGCTCTCCTCGAAGGATCGGACCTTCCTCGCCGGACTGATGGCCGGGCTGGCCGTGCAGACGAAGGCGAACTTCGTCGAAGTCGGCTTCACCGTCATGCTTTCCTGGCTGGTGGCCCGGTGGACTATTGATCGCAGATTCCCCCTGAGGAAGGCACTGCTGGGTGTCCTGGGGGCGATCCTGCCCACTGTGCTGTTCGAGGTCTACGTCTTGGTCAGCCTGGGCTCGTACACAGCATGGCGGAGGAATCTCGACGAGCTGCTGGAGTTCGTGAGCTCGCAAAGCACCGCCGCCTCCCCCCACCTCGCACGATTCGGCGGTCTGGGATCGATCATGTCCCTCGGCGGCTATCTCGTCCTCGGTCTAGCCATCATCCTCCTTGTGACACTCGCCATGGTGGGCGGCGCCAGGGCCGCCGAGCGCGAGCAGCGGGCCATTCTGACCGCGCTGTTCGGCGGCGTGCTGCTGGGGGCCGGGACGCTGCTCTACACGTGGATCATGAAATCAACCCAGGACAGCCCGCGCCAAGGCATGCCGACTATCATGCTGGGGCTCCCGATCATGGTCATGGCGATGTTCGCCGCCTTCCAGTCACTCCGTCGCTCCACCACGGCCTGGGCGCGGTTCTGGTTCTGGGCCGAGAAGATCTTCTGTCTGTTGATGGTCGCGTTCGCGGCCTGGCAGGGCATGCACGAAGCCGCATCGACGACGGAGCGCCAACGGCTCATCGACCAGCGGGCGGCCGCCGCTTATCTCGACGACTCCGGTGTCACCCCGTCGATCCCGAACTACGGCATGTGGCACGTACCGGAGATCCTGATCCTCTCTGATGTCCCGACCATGAACACACCGGGCGTCGGGCCCCCCACGGTCGACGTGATGACCTCGCACATGGCGATGATCCTCCTGGGCACCGAAGATGCACGCGATTTTCGCACCCCCTTGGCGGATGGCTCGGACATCCGATGCACCGGCGAGGTGCTGTTCTCCAGCCAGAATGTCCTGATCTGCTCACGACCGTGACGCCCCGGCCTACCTCACTAGGTGATCAATAAAATTGCGCACGCCCTCCCTGTTGCCCTTGAGCACGGCCTTCGGCAACAGGGCACCGGCATGCAGGCGGGAGGACAGGTGCAGGCGAGCGGCACGGGCAGCCCGCCCCCAACCGAGTGCGGCCATCTCGTCGCCCATGGCCTCGAAGAAGCGGCGCTCTTCGCCGAAGCGGGTGCCCGAGAGGGCGCGCACCGAGGAATCCGATCCGGAGAAACGGCGGTACATGAATGCGAATTCGTCATCGAGAAGCAGGCTGCCGCCCTCCATGACCACGTCGAGCGCCAAGCACAAGTCTTGGACGACGTCGTAGCCTTGGCGGAATCCGGTCTTCCGCACCATGCTGGCGCGCCAGCCCAGTGACGGGAAGTACATCCAGTTCCCGCGGAGCAGCGAGACGGCTAGTGTCTCGCCCGAGAGCACCCGCACGCCGGAGCCGCGCGGACGGTAGGCGTCCTTCAGGGTGTCGACGAGACCGCGACCGGAAGCGCCGTTCTGGTCGATCACGACGACGCCGGGCTGGAAGATCGTCACCTCGGGATGCTCCTCCGCCCGCGAGACGAGCCAGTCGAGATAATTGGGCAACATGACGTCATCAGCGCCCATCATCACCATGAGTTCGTTGGTGGCTTTGTCGACGCACTTGCGGTAGTTCGCGTTGGCGCCTAAGTTGTGCTCGTTGCGCTCATAACTGATGCGCGGATCGTCAAGCGAGGCGAACCAACCGGGGATCGATTCGTCCGGGTACCCGTCATCAACGACGATCAGTCTGAAGTCCGTGTAGGTCTGGCGCAGAACGCTGCGTACGGCGAGTTTCATGAGTTCGACATCGCCGTAGTACGGGAACAGGACATCAACGGTCATGAGAGAACCCTTCTTGGAGGAGCTGGGCGTGGAGGAGCTAGGCGCTCTAAACCTACAAGACCAAACCTACAAGAACCGACGCGCTGGAGCGTTCATGGGCGTGCACTAGGATGCCAGTCATGCCCGATGGCCCCGAAGCACAGCCCGACGAGGGTATCGGCCTGAGCAGGGGCCGGACGACCGGGATCCTGGTGGCCTCCGCCTCGGCTGCCGTCTCGACCCTGCTCATCACGATCATCGCCGCGCGCAGTCTCGTGCGCGACGGCGACGCTGGGTCCTATGCATCGTTCATGGTCTTCTGGGCGCTCCTGTTCGGCGTCTACGGCATCGTCAACGGGATGCAGAACGAGACCACTAGAGCCGTGAACTCCCACGAGTCGGCCCTAACTGCGGATCCCTCCTCGAGGCCCGGCGTCCCGGTGTTCAGGGCCGGGCTGGTCCTGTCAGCGTGCACCGCGCTGATGGTCTGCCTCGCCTCACCGTGGTGGGGCCCGCGCCTCGTGGATGACTCGATGCCCCACGTCATCTACCTGGTGGCCGTCGGACTCATCCTCTACGGCCTCTACCAGACCTGGCTGGGCGCCGCCTCGGGCCTCAACGAGTGGCCCAAGTTCTCCTGGCTCATGATCCTGGATGCCATGAGCCGGCTGGGGCTCGTCATCACGGCGGCCGTCATCGGCACGGGTCTGCTCGGCGCCGAAACGGCCTGCGTGCTGGCCAGCCTCACTTGGATCCTGCTGCTCGCCCCCACTCGCAGGGGCCGGCGCATCCTGGGCGCGCATGCCGATGTCGGCTGGGGCCGTTTCGTCCACAACTGCCTGCTGTCGATGCTCTCGTCCACCTCAACGGCCATCCTTATCACGGCCTTCCCGACGATCATCAAGCTGACCTCCCCCCACGAGGAGGCGGGGCTCCTGGCTGGCACGATCACGGCGATCTCGCTCACCCGCTCGCCGATCATGATCCCGCTGCAGGCCTTCCAGGGCGTGGCCATCACCGCCTTCCTCAACCACCAAGGAAGCCTGATGAAGGCCCTGGCCAGGCCGCTCATGCTGATCGTGGCGCTCGGCGCTGTCTGCGCGGCGCTCATGTTCTTCGTCGGTCCGTGGGTACTACGTGTCCTCTACGATCCCTCGATCATCGCCACCGGCGCCACCTTTGCCGGTCTCACGCTGGCAGCGGTGCCGCTGGCCGTCATCACGCTGACGGGCACTGCGACGGTGGCCGTGAGCGCTCACGCGTGGTTCAGCGCTGGCTGGCTGCTGGCCGCCCTGACCTCGACGCTGCTGCTCCTCCTGCCTTTCACCCTGCCGGTGCGCGTGTGCATCGCGCTACTCCTCGGCCCCCTGATCGGGGCCTCGGTCCACCTGCTCGGGCTCCGCAGGGCGGCCTGAGGGAGTCGGCCCGCCAGGCGGCGGTGGCGGCCGGTTCACACGGGTGCGCTCTCAGTAGCCGAGCAGCTCCCTGCGCTTAGGCAGCCAGGCCAAGGCGTCGCGGATGCCGTCGGCCACGCTCAACCGCGAACGCCAGCCGAGCAGCCGCGCGGCCCTATCAGTACGGGCGTAGGCACCGATGACATCACCCGGACGCGGCGGACCCTCGACGATGTCCAGCGGGGTACCGGTGGCCTGCTGGAAGGCGCCGGCGAGTTCGCGCACGCTCATCGGCCGCCCGGTGCCGATGTTGATCACCCGATAGGGGTGCTCGTCGTCGACGAGCCCGTGCAGCTTCTCCAGGGCCGCCACGTGGGCCTGCGCCAGATCCCAGACATGGATGTAGTCGCGGATCCCGGTGCCGTCGTGGGTGCCCCAGTCGCAGCCGGTGATGGTGAAGGTGCCGCCCTCGGCCCAGGCGTCCATCATCCTGCCCAGCACATTGGTGGGGTGCGGACGCTGCTGGCCGCTGCGCAGCGAGGGATCGGCACCGAGAGGGTTGAAGTAGCGCAGGATGACCGGGCGCAGCGCCGAGGCCGCCGAGACGTCCTCGAGCATCTGCTCCATCATGAGCTTGGTCCAGGCGTAGGGGCAGTCGGCGGCGGTGGGATCGTCCTCGGTGACGGCGAAACCGTCGGTGGGATCGGCGTAGACCGAGGCCGAGGAGCTGAAGACGAGGTCGTTGACGCCGTGGGCGCCCATGACCTCGAGCAGATCAAGGGTCTTGCCGACATTGTTCTCGTAGTAGCGCAACGGTTCGGCCACCGACTCGGGCACGACGATGTGCGCGGCGCAGTGGACTACCGCGTCGATGTGCTGCTCGTCGAGGATCCTGCCCATCAGGGTCCTGTCGCCGATGTCGCCCTGGATGAACTCGCGGTCGGCGCAGAACTCGGCGCGTCCCTGCGACAGATCGTCGACGACCACGACCTCGTGGCCCGCGTCGAGCGCGGCCGAACCGATCGTGCTGCCGATGTAGCCGGCGCCGCCGGTGATGAGGATCCGCATTCGTCAAGTATTGCAGCAAGTCCCCCGAGCGGCCCGGCATACCACGCATTGACGGTGGACCGGCTGATAGGATCCAGCTCGTACGCACGCCGTTGGATTGAGGAGAACCGTGCTCAATGATGCTTGGCTGGTGGTGCCTCTGTTCAACGAAGGCTCCGTCGTCGGCGACGTGATCCGCGGTGCCCTCGAGGTTTTCCCGAAGATCGTCTGCGTCGACGACGGTTCGTCCGACGACTCCGCCCGGGTCGCCCGCGAGGCCGGCGCGGTCGTCGTCTCGCATCCCATCAACCTCGGCCAGGGCGCCGCCCTGCAAACCGGCTTGGACTACGCACTGCGCGATCGGGCGGCGAATTATTTCATCACCTTCGACTCGGACGGCCAGCACCAGGTCTCCGACGCCGCAGCGATGGTCGAGCGCATGCGCGCCGAGCCCGAACTCGACGTCATCCTGGGCTCACGATTCCTCGACGAGAACGTCGAGGCGGGCGCGCTGAAGAAGCTCGTGCTCAAGACGGCCGTGCTCTTCGAACGGTTCAGCACGAAACTCGATGTCACGGACACCCACAACGGCCTGCGCGCGCTCAACAGGCACGCGGCCGGCACGATCCGCATCCACCAGAACCGCATGGCCCACGGCTCGGAGTTCCTGCGCGAGATCGCGGCCCACGGGCTCGTCTACCGGGAGCACCCGGTGCACGTGCTGTACACCGATTACTCGCGGGCCAAGGGCCAGTCCCTGTGGAATTCCGTGAACATCCTCTTCGACCTCTTCCTGGGGTGAGCTCCATGACCGGTCAGATCGTCATCAAAATCATCCTGCTACTCGCCTTCGCCCTGCTGGCGATGCTGCTGCTGGTGCCCCGCCCCAACACCCGCGGACGGGCGGTGCGCCGGATCATGCTCGTCCTGCTGCTCGTCGCGGGCATCGTGTTCGTGATCATGCCCCAATGGCTCACCGCGATCGCCCATCTGGTGGGCATCGGCCGCGGCGCCGATCTGGTGCTCTACGCGCTGGTCGTGCTCGTCGTGGGGAACATGATCGCGGCCCGGCGCACCGCGATCAGCCAGAACCGCGACATCACCCAGCTCGCCAGGGCCGTGGCGATCGCCCGGGCACCGGACCCCAACCAGCTCTTCGACTCCGAGCCCGACTGACCGTGGCCCAGCACTCGTCCCCGGGGAGCAGACATCCGCAGAGGACTCCCCGTGCAGGGGAGGCGGGGCCCTGCATCCCGGCGGCAGCCCGTGTCCCAGCCGCCCCTCCCCGGGTCCGGCATGGTATCCATGAGCACCGACCGGTCGGGCACGCCGCCGGGAGGGCCGGGCGCCCGGCCCACGGCGCCGCTCGGGAGAACAGAGGAAGTCGAGGTCGCGGATGAGATGGATCGGCTTGGCCCCGTTTGCGGCCGTCATGATCGCATGGCTGCTCGCGCCCGGCTACATCATCTGCCGGTGCGCGAGGCTGCGGCGGGTGCCCGCGCTCAGCGCGGCAGCACCCATCTCGGCGTTCGTCATCAGCCTGGCAGCGATCCTCGCCGACAAGGCGGGGTTGGCGTGGGGGCCCGTCCCGGTGCTCATCCTCACGGCGATCCTCGCCGCCGTTCTCCTCCTGGGGTTCGGGGGCCACGACTGGCTGAGGGGCCTCCGGGCCCGCAGGGCCTCCTCCGATGAGGCGCCGAAGCACGACGCGCGGCCCCCTGAGACCCCGCACCGCAGCGGGCAGACGGATGTCCTCCTGGGCCGGGTGAGGATCTCCCGCCGGCTCCTGTGGTTCCTCACCTTCGTCGGCGCGGCGGCGCTGACCACGGTCAACCTGATGATCCTCCTCGGAAACCCGAGGAGTTTCTCACAGACCTATGACAACGTGTTCCACCTGAACGCCGTCCGGTGGATCATCGATCATCTCAATGGCTCGTCGCTGACCATCACCATGACGTCCGGCGACCAGGCCCCATCATTCTATCCCATGGCCTGGCACGACACGGTCTCCCTGGGGCTGCTCACCCTGCATTCCTCGGAGGTCGAGGTCGGTACCAATGCCGCGGTCCTGGCGGTCGGAGCCGTCGTATGGATCATCGGCTGCCTGTGCCTCGCAAACGCGGCGCTCCGCTGCTCCTCCCTGGGAGTGGTTGCCGCCGGTTTCATCAGCGCGGGGTTCCCCAGCTTCCCGTTCGACCCGATCAGCTTCGGGGTCCTCTACCCGAATTTCTTCGGGATCGCCCTGCTGCCGGGAGCCGTAACGATCACGATCCAAGTGCTCGGCCTGGGGACCGGGAGGGTCCCCGCAGGACGAGGGGTCGTGCTCTGCACGCTCGCCGCCGGCGGCGTCGCGCTGACGCATCCGAGCTCCTTCCTGTCCTACTGCCTCGTACTCCTGCCCGCCATGCTGGTCTGGACGCTGATACGGGTCGTGCACGGATGGCGCGGGCGAAGAAGACTGGAGATCTGGGCCCCACCGGTGATCTTCCTCGTCACAACGGCGGTGGTGGTGGTGCTGTGGCCGTTGCTGCAACCCACCGCCGATCGCGACGCCTGGCCGCCCATCCAGTCGACGGCCCAGGCCTTGGGCGAGGCGCTCCTCGCCGCCCCGCTGGGATCGACTCCGGCATGGGTCATCGGGGCGTTGGCCGTGGCCGGTGCGGTGCGAGTGGTCACAACCAGGCGTCACGTCTGGATGCTCGCCGCGCACGCGGTCGTCGTCTTCTTCTGGGTGGTCATCTCCTCCTGGGAACGGAACCCCCTGCGCACCAGTCTCGTAGGCGGCTTCTACAGCGATCCCCACCGCATCGCGGACACGCTGCCGGTCACCACACTGCCCCTAGCGGTCCTCGGCGCCTCACGGCTCGGCACCGTCCTGGTGGTCCGGGCCACCAGGACGTGGACCGCACGGGGACACCAGCCCACGACATGGATCGAACCGGTCTTGATCATCGTCGAGGTGGCGATCCTGTTCGGCCTCACCCAGTGCTCGGGCACGGCGGTGAGACAGGCCGTGGGCCACGGGAGACTCCAGTACCAGATGACGAGCAATGCGCAACTGGTGGACTCCCAGGAGCTCGCGCTCATCGAGCGCCTGCCCGATCTGCTCCCACCCGGAGCAGTGGTCGCCACCACGCCGTACAACGGCGCCTCCATGGCTTATGCGCTGGAGAACGTAACGACCACGACAACGCACATCACCTACACATGGACCGCTGACATCACGGTCATCAACAAGCACCTGGACGAGGTGGCCACTGACCCCGAGGTCTGCACCGCCCTGAACGACTTGGGTGTCGACTACGCGCTCGACTTCGGAAGGCGGGAGGTGAACCACGGCGCTCTCGCGTCGAAATACCCCGGTTTCAGCTCACTGGCGCACAGCCCCGGCTTCGAGGTCGTCGCCCGCGAGGGCCATGCGGTCCTCTACCGCATCACAGGCTGCGGCTGAGCCGGCCCCGGATGACCGCCCCGACGGGGTCTGAACCACTGGCCCCGGCGCCCCGGTGCCGGACGTGTGCGGATGACCGCCCCGACGGGGTCTGAACCCTCAGGTGAGGGTTCAGACCTTCTTTTGCACAGGTTGATTCGTTGACTGAAACTACCCTGGCCCGGTGCCGCCCCCGGCCGGGCGTACTTCTCAAGAAGCACGAACAAGGAGTTTCATGTCGGGCAGGACAACTCTGCGGCGCAGGTGGGCGGTATCCCTCTCGGTGTTCGCGGCCGTCACCATGACGGCCGCACCACTGGCATCGGCCGATCCCACCGCGACGCCCGCTGACCAGAATTCAACCGCATCCCCCGGCTCCCAGACCGGGACCGCCGAGGACGTCTCCGGCCAGGCCGGCGAGATCCCGGCCGAGGGCTCGGAGCCGCTGGAGAACATCGACACCGCCGAGGCCGTCATCACCGGGACGAACAGTTCAGGGCTGGTCACGTCGACAACCATCGCGAACCCTTCGGACGAGATCGCCATCAAGGACCCGAGCAGCATGACCAGCTCCTCGTCCCCGGCCCCGCCCGACGCATCGAGCGAGACCACCGGCGAGGGCTCCGCAAGCCAGGCCGGAGCCCCCCAGAGCCCGAGCGCCACTGCCAGTGGTTCGGCGGAGCCGACCACCGGGCCCACTGGAACGGCATCGGCCCCAGTGGGCCCGAACGCCTCATCCACGCCCACTACCGCCGATGGCACCACCGTTCTGGAGGACATCCGGACCGGCGGTGCAGGTGATTTCTCGATGGTCGGCGTGACGTGGAACGCCTTGGACGGCGATGGCCTCGGCCTGCACGTGCGCACCCTGACGGCCGACGGCTGGAGCGAGTGGTACGACATCACCCCCGACCAGGAGGAGACCGAGCAGAAGGCCACCGGCGCCATCTACGTCGAGGACTCCACCGCCGTCGAGGTCCAGGCGACGGGCCAGGCCGGCGCCAGAGCCGAGGGCATGGAGGCCGTGCTCATCAACACACCCGCCCAGAGCACCGATCCGACCACGAGGGTCGGCACCTCATCGGTATCCGGCAGCGCTGCCAGGAACACCGTCATGTCGACGAACGGCTCGGTGTCCCAGCCGAACATGATCACCCGCAGCCAGTGGGGCGCCATCGCCCAGGACGGCTGCGAGGCGAACTCCGACACGATCCGTGCCGTGGCGGTGCACCACACTGCTGGAAGCAATGACTACACGGCCGGCCAATCCGCATCCATCGTGCGCGGCATCCAGTACTACCACGAGGTGACGCTGGGCTGGTGCGACATCGGCTACAATTTCCTCGTCGACCAGTACGGCCAGATCTTCGAGGGCAAGGGCGGCGGCCCGACCTATCCTGTGCACGGCGCCCACGCCACCACTTGGAATTGGGAGACCGTCGGCGTCAGCCTGATGATGAATTCCAACACGGCGCAGCCCTCCAGCTCCATGCTGAACTCGCTGGAGGACTTGATCGCCTGGAAGATAGCCAACAACTACCTCAACCCGCTCGGCACGGTCGGCCTCGGTGGCAGGACGATCAACGTCATCTTCCGTCACGGCGACGTGATGAGCACCGAGTGCCCCGGCACGAATGTGACCAATCGCATGGCCGAGATCCGCAATGCCGTCGCGGCCCGGGTCAGCGGCAAGACGTACTCCACCATCTACGACACCTGGCGGGCGGCCGGTGGTGAGAGCGGCGCTTACGGCGTCGTCTACGAGATGGAGCACGGTGTCACGGGCGGACGCCAGACGAATTTCGCGCACGGCTCGATCTACGTCTCGACCAACGGCACCATTTACACCGTCCACGGGGGCATCGGATACGAATACGCGGCCCTGGGCCATGAACACAGCTACCTGGGTCTACCGACCTCGAACGAGGTCTGCACGCTCAAGGACGGCGGCTGCTACCAGGGCTTCCAGGGCGGGACCATCCACTGGTCGACCGCGACGAACGCCCATGCGACCCATGGCGCGATCAAGGACGAGTGGGAGGCCACCGGCTGGGAGAACGGCCGCCTCGGCTACCCCACCACCGACGAGATCTGCGACCTCAAGGACGGCGGCTGCTACCAGAACTACCAGGGCGGAGCCATCCTCTGGAACCAGGCCACCGGAGCCCACATCAGCGTCGGCGCCATCCGGTGGATGTGGCAGAACACGGGGTTCGAGAACGGTTCCCTGGGCTACCCCACCAGTGACGAGTTGACCTCCGGCTCGGGCGCCTATCAGCTTTTCCAGAACGGGGCCATAGTCTGGAGCTCGTCGAGCAATGTTACGAAGGCGATTGCCATGAACCCATCAGGGCTGAACGATCAGCAACAGTCCTACCTCCGGTCGGCCCTGCCGGCAGCCGTCGCCGAGTCACTGCAGTACAACGTGCCGGTCTCGGTCGCGCTGGGCCAGTCGATCCTCGAGTCCGGCTGGGGCGGCAGCACCCTGGCGAGCCGGTACAACAACTACTTCGGCATCAAGTGCAGCACCTCGAGTCCGTACCAGGCCGGCTGCGTCAACATGAACAGCGGCGAGTACATCAATTCCTCGTACCAGATCCTGTCGAGCAGCTTCCGTACCTACACTTCGGCGACCGACTCGTTCCTGGACCACGGCTACTTCCTGACGCACAACAGTCGCTACGCGAACGCCTTCAACTACAGCGGGGACCCCGACGAGTTCATCCGTCAGGTGGCCAGAGCCGGTTACGCGACCGATCCGAACTACTCCACGAAGGTGATCAACATCATGAGCAGTTACAACTTGTATCAGTACAACGCCTGACCGGGACCGGCCCCGGGCGGCGGGCCGGGTGCATGCCCGGTCCGCCGCTCTCGGCTCACTGCCAGGGCGTGAGATCGGCCACAGCCTTGCGTTCGCGCCCGACCGGAGCCGCCTCCGGCGCCGGGATGCCCACGGCGAGCACGGTGACGGGCGTCCAATCCCGGCCGATGCCGAACTCGGTGCGCGCCCCCTCGTGGTCGTAGCTGGCGAACTGGCGCACGTGCAGCCCCATCGCCTCGGCCTGGATGCTCATATGGGCCACTGCCCCGCCCAGGTCGTACAGGGCGTAGTCGGGCTCACTGCCCTCCGTGCGGTAAACGGCCAGGACGAGGGCGGACGCGCCAAGGGCCCAGTCGGACACGCCCCTGATCACCTTCTCAAGGCGTTCGTAGACCGGTTCGCCCCGGCGTCCCACGACGAAGGCCCATGGCTGACGGTTCATGGCCGACGGCGCCCAGCGCGCGGCCTGCAGCATGCACTCGACCTGCTCGGAACCCAGCACATGCGTCTGGTCGAAGCCCCGCGGGCTCCATCGCCCGGAAAGAAGGGGAGTCATTTCGTTCATGCCACCACGTTAGCCACGAACCGGCCCCTCGGTCGATGGCAGGATTGGGGCCATGCCCGCCGACCGCTACGTGTCCCCCGCCGGCCCCAGTCGCCACGAGGTCGGCGTCAAGCGCTCGCGGTTCATCGCCTGCATCCTCCCCGTGGAGGACGAAGGGCAGGCCCGCGTCCGCCTGAGCGATCTGCGTCATGAGTTCCACGACGCCCGGCACTGCTGCAACGCCTATCTGCTGGGGGCCGGGCGCGACAGCGCGCACTCCAGTGATGACGGCGAGCCCGCCGGAACGGCCGGAGCACCGATCATGCAGGCCCTGTCGAACCACGTCACCGCCACCGGGCAGGCGGACCTGTCGAACGTCCTGGCCGTCGTCGTGCGCTACTTCGGCGGCGTCAAGCTCGGGGCCGGGGGCCTGACGCGCGCCTACGGCGGAGCCGTCACGCAGGCTCTGCGCCTGACCCCGATGCTCCTCCATGAGCAGCGCGCCCTGCTCGACGTCCACCTGCCGCCGGCCGACGCCGGACGTCTGGAGGCCGTCCTGCGCGGCACCCTGGAAGTGCTGGATACCGTCTGGGACGATCCGGCCGGCCCAACGGTGCACGTCGCCTGCCCCGCCGACACCACGACGACCATCGGGACGATCGCCGCGCTCACCTCGGGCGTGGGCCGCGTTGACTCCGCGGGAACGCGCTGGGTCTCCCACGCGCTGTCCCCCGCCGAGCCCTCGAACGGTGGAGACATGCCGTCGCGCCTCCTTTAAAAATTCTTTAAAATACCCTGAGTTTTCGCTGAGGGATATGGCTTCGACGAGCGGGAAAACCCTTACACTGCCTGAACGGTCAATAAACTGCGGTCGAACGCGCCTTTCTCGACAAATCCGCGGGTTATCATCACTGACGGTGCACGTGGCCCATCCCACGGTGCGCCCGTGCCCGGCCAGCTGCAACGCCGGCGGCGCGAGGAGACCGTCGATTCGGAGTTCGGATGCCCACCACACAGCACACTGATCCGCGTCTTACCCGCCGCGGTGTCATCGCTGCGGCGGCCGCCGGTGCAGGCGCGATCGGCCTGTCGTCGTGCGCCGCCAGCCCGGACGGCGCCTCGGGCGGATCGGCGGGGGCCGGAGGCACGGCCTCACCCACCGTCACCGTCACCAGCGCGCACGGCACCGATGCCGTCCTGCCCGACGACGCGCTCACCATCGACGTCACCAACGGCACGCCCGTGGCGGTCAAGGTCACCGACTCGGACGGCGCCGTCTACACCGGCCAGCTCGACGGCACCACCTGGAAGGGCGACCGGGCCTTCTGGCCCGAGACGCAGTACACGGTGGCCGTCGACGTCACCGACTCGAGGAACCAGGCTGTCACCCTCACCCAGTCGATCACCACCGCCTACGTCGACACGCTCGTCTACGAGCCGGTCTACGCCCAGGACGACCTCGGCGTGGCCATGCCGGTGTACATCCAGTTCTCCGACACGGTGGACCAGGCCGAGCACCGCGCCGCCATCGAGAAGCAGGCCAGCGTGACCGTCACCCCCGAGCAGACCGGCTCGTGGGGGTGGGTCGAGAACCGCATCCTCATGTGGCGCCCGCAGGAGTACTGGACCCCCGGCACCACCGTCGACATCCATCTGGCCTTCGCCGGCGTCAAGGTCGGCGACTCGCAGTACCTGGCCGATGACACCGATTACTCGATCAGTATCGCCGGCACCAGGGTCGAGATGATCTGCGACCTCGGCACCCAGCACATGGACGTCTATCAGGACGGTTCCCTCCTGCGCACCTGCCCGGTGAGCACTGGCAAGGTGGGGCACGAAACCTACTCGGGCACCAAGGTGATCATGCAGAAGTACGACACCTTCACCATGGACTCGTCCACCTACGGCGTGCCGGCCGACTCGTCCGAGGGCTACAAGACCGAGGTGCCCAACTGCCAGCGCGTCACCTGGAGCGGTGAGTTCCTGCACGCCGCCAGCTGGTCGGTCGCCTCCCAGGGCGTGACGCCCACCAGCCACGGCTGCACCAACCTCAGCCCGGATGACGCCGCATGGCTCATGACGATCACCCACATCGGCGACCCGGTCGTCTTCAACGGCACCACTCCCGGTGGTTCGTACCTGGCCTTCCAGCCCGGTGACGGCGTGGGCTGCTGGACCTACGACTGGGACAGCTGGCAGCAGCAGAGCGCGCTGACCTGACCACGTGCCGAGGGTGCGTTCCCCAGCAGAATCAGGCGGTCCCCAGCCCGGTATCAGGTGGCCGAAGCGGCCGCGATCTCCTCGATGGACTCCTTGAGCTTCGCGTCGAACTCCTCCCGGGTGTCGTTCACCGACAGGCCCTCGGACAGGGCGCGCGAGAAGCTGGCGATCACCCCGGTATTACGGGCCAGATGCTCGCAGGCCTCCTCACGGGTGTAGCCGCCCGACAGCGCGACGACGCGCAGCACGCGCGGGTCGGCGATGAGGTCGGCGTAGAGGTCGTCCCTGACGGGGATGGACAGTTTGAACATCACCTGCTGGCCTTCGGACAGGTCGTCGAGATGGGCCCTCAGCTCGTCGTGGAGGATCTGCTCGGAGGCCTCGCGGTCCTCGGCGTGGATGTCGGCCTCGGGCTCGATGATGGGCACCAGGCCCTTGGCCAGGATCTGCTGGGCGATCTGGAACTGCTGGGCGGCGATGGCCCTGATGCCCGCCTCATTGCATCCGGCGATCACCGAGCGCATCTTCGTGCCGAAGACCCCGTTGGCCACCGCCCGGTCGAGCAGTCCGTCGAGCTCCGGCATCGGCTTCATGAGCCTCACACCGTCGGCCTCGTCGGCCAGGCCCTTGTCCACCTTGAGGATCGGCACGATGCCCTTGCGCTCCCACAGGAACTGGGCCGTCGGAATGGATTCGACGGCACTCTCCATGGTGCGCTCGAACAGGATCGCGGCAAGGATGTGCTCGCTGGTGAACGAGGGGCTCGTGATGATGCGGGTGCGCATCTGGTGCACCAGGTCGAACATCTGCTCCTCGGTGCCCCAGGCGCTCTCGTCGATGCCGTAGAGCCGCAGCGCCTTGGGAGTGGAGCCGCCCGACTGGTCGAGAGCCGCGATGAAACCCCGGCCGCTGCCCATGCGCTCCTGCTGTTGCTGATTCATTGTCGACCTCCATGCTGGTTGATCTGGCCCCACCGTTGGGGCCGACGTCATACGTGGCGCCGATGGGTACAAGCCTACGCGAGAAGGCCATCCGATCGGGAGACCCCGCACGCTCGCACCGGAGCACCCGATCGATCCAGGCCGAACGGGTGCGGCGAATCCATGCCGTTCGCTGCGGGCATGACACCCCGCCCCTGTCCGCAGTCGGTCCGGGGCCGTCGTCTCCCGCGGTGAGGGCGCCGGTAATCGCTGGCAGGCTGGCAAGGTGAACGGCCCGCCGCACGGGCCGAGCCGGCGGGCGGGGCCCGGGCGTGCAGCGGTCGGCGAGCCCACGGCCCCTGCCGCGTCGCAGTGCAACCTTGTAGACGTGTACACGCTTCTACTGATATCTAGCTATGCCCTTAGTCATGTCAATACTGACAGATCGACGACGTCGTACGCCCTCGCGCCGAGTCCCGCCCAGCGATGCCACGACGACGCCAACGGCATCGGGACCGGACCCGCGTCCAGCCCGAACGCCTGCCGGAGCGCTCCGTCACCGATCATCGCGCAACGGCGGGGAAGCCAGCCGGGGGCCTCGAGGGGGCCGGGCTCGCGGGGCCGGGATGCACCGAGGTCCGGGCGAATCACCCCGCCCCTCTGCCGCCACGGGCCCAGATCGCCCTGGGTTCACCCCTCGTCCTGGAGTCTCCGCGATCGGTGCGCAGCCGACCGCGCAACAATGGTTGCGGACCGGCGGGCGCACCACTGACCCGCCGGGCGCACAGCCAATCAGTTCAGGAGGACACGCGTGCTGCCGCTGAACATCGAGTTCGTCTGGCCGAACACTCTCATCGAGATAGCCGTCACCCTCGCGCTGGCGGTCGTGATCCGCTTCGTGCTGCGCCGTCTGATCGACCAGTTCATCAAGCATGCGGGCCAACGGCAGTCCGAGCGCGCCGGTCACGACATCACCACCGACGGCATCAACACGAACCGGGCCGCGCAACGGGCCAGGACACTCGGCACCGTCTTGAAGTCGATCACCGACGTGCTCATCATCATCGTGGTCGTGCTGATGGTGCTCAACTCGATCAACATCAACGTGATGCCGGCCATCGCGTCGGCCGGCGTCGTCGGCATCGCCATCGCCTTCGGCGCGCAGAGCCTGGTCAAGGACTTCTTCAACGGCATCTGCATGATCATGGAGGACCAGTACGGCGTGGGCGACATCATCGAGGTCGACGACATCAAGGGCACCGTGCGGGCCGTCGGCTTCCGCGTCACCGAGGTGCAGGATTTCAACGGCCAAGTCTGGTACCTGCGCAACGGCGAGGTCACCACCGTGTGCAATGTCTCCCAGGGCTTCTCGAAGTCGACGATCGACATCCCCGTCAGCATCGACGAGAACCCGGCGGCCGTCATCAAGCTGCTGCGGCGCACCTGCGCCCGCATGGACGCCGAGCCCGACTGGCACAACCAGATGCTCGAGGCCCCGAACGTGCTCGGCCTGAACTCGCTGGACGAGAACGCCGCCCTCTACCAGATCCTCATCTCCTGCCCGGCGAACAAGCAGTGGGCCGTCGAACGCGAGATCCGCAGCCGCATCCTGGCGGCCATGCGACGCGCCGGCATACGCACCCCGCGTCAGGCGATCCTGGCGCTGCCGCCCAAGAACGAGGAGCCCGCGCCGGCCCAGCCCGGGCAGAAGCGCCACCCGCTCAGCAAGGCCGCCCGCGACCATCGCGCCGAGCAGGCCGCCCAGGCGATGGCAGCCCCCCGTACGGGCGGTGGGACGGACGGGCGGCGCACCGGAGGACGCCCTCCGGCCGAACCGGGGTCGGCCGCCACTGCCGGGCAGGCCGAGCAGAAGGAGGTCCCTGCCGCTTCCGCACCGGCCGTCGCTCGTGCCCGCCAGTGGCTGGAGGATTCGGCCAACAGCCAGGTGCGCTGGGTCTCGGCCGGCGACACCGGCCACAACATGGCCGCCGAGAAGACGATCGCCCTGGACCCCTCGACCGTCGCCGAGGAGACCGAGCACCGCCCCAGGACCACCCGCCGTCGTCCGGCCGCCCAGGCGTCCTCTTCTCGGGGCAGCGCACGGAAGACCCCCCGCAGTGGCGCGCAGAGCGGTTCGCCCGTGGAGGCCGATCAGGCGTCCGCAGGAGCGGGCCAGTCCGACTCGACCCATCAGCTGCCGCGCGTCGACAGCGTCGACGGCTGAGCAGGACCAGGGTCAGGACCCCGGCACCGGTGAGCGCGGCTGGCCTCGGCCGCTGCCATGCGGCCCGCCCCGGTTAGACTGGACCGATGTGTCCGACCATGCCGCCCTGTCGCAGACCCAGCGCCACGCCGTCGCCGAGCTGCTGCGCATCACGCCGCTGACCGACGAACTGGGCCGGCTCTTCGAGAAGGCCGGCGAGGAGCTCTACCTGGTCGGCGGCTCGGTACGCGACGCGCTGCTCGGTCGCCTGGGGCACGACCTCGACTTCACCACCTCGGCCGGGCCCGATCGCACGGAGGAGCTGCTGCGCTCCTTCAGCCACTCGGTCTGGACGGTCGGCAAGGAGTTCGGTACCGTCGGCGCCAGCAAGAGGTCGGACGGACGCGAGTGGGTCGTCGAGGTCACCACCTTCCGGGCCGACGCCTACTCCCCGGAGTCCCGGAAGCCCGTCGTGGCCTTCGGCGACAACATCGCCGAAGATCTCGTCCGCCGCGATTTCACCGTCAACGCGATGGCCGTCGACGTCGTGGGCAAGACCTTCGTGGACCCGCACGGCGGCCTGCAGGACCTGGCCGCCAAGGTGCTCCGCACGCCGAGTACCCCGCAGGTCAGCTTCAGCGACGACCCGCTGCGCATGATGCGCGCGGCCCGTTTCGCCGCCCAGCTCGGCTTCAGCATCGAGCCCGCCGCCTTCAACGCGATGACCGGCATGCACGAACGCATCTCGATCGTCTCGGCCGAACGCGTGCGCGACGAGCTGAGCAGACTGCTGCTGGCCGATACTCCCCGCCCGGGCCTGAACCTGCTCGTCGGTTCGGGACTGGCCGACGTCATTCTGCCCGAACTTCCGGCAATGCGCCTGGAGCGCGACGAGCACTTCCGGCACAAGGACGTCTACGAGCACTCCCTGACCGTGCTCGACCAGGCGATCGCGCTGGAGAAGGCCCGCGACTGCAAGGACGGACGATCCAACCCGGACCACGAACCCGATCTGGTCATCCGTCTGGCCGCGCTGCTGCACGACATCGGCAAACCCGCCACCCGCGCCCTGGAGGACGGCAAGGTCACCTTCCACCACCACGACATCGTCGGCGCCAAGCTCGCCCGCAAGCGCCTGCGGGCCCTGCGCTACCCGAAGAACGTGGTCCAAGCGGTCAGCCAGCTCATCGAACAGCATCTGCGCTTCCACGGCTACGGGGACCAGTCCTGGACCGACTCGGCCGTGCGCCGCTACGTCCGCGACGCCGGCGACCAGCTGGAGCACCTGCACATCCTCACCCGCAGCGACTGCACCACGCGCAACCGGCGCAAGGCCGAGCGCCTGCGCCGCGCCTACGACGAGCTGGAGACGCGCATCGACGAGCTGAGCGCTCAGGAGGAGCTCGACGCGATGCGCCCGGACCTGAACGGCAACCAGATCATGCAGATCCTCGGCATCGGCCCGGGCCGCGAGGTCGGCATGGCCTACAGGCACCTGCTCGGCCTGCGCATGGACGAGGGCCCGCTGGGCGTCGAGCGCGCCACCGCCGAACTCAGGAAATGGTGGGACGGGCGGCTCCACTGACCGTCCCATATTCTGCGAACACCCTAGACACGGCTGTTCTTCGGTAAGAATATGTACCGCTGCGGCCCAGAGGACCGCTTGCCGTTCGGCCGGCAGCCGGGCGGGCCCGAGCGGTGCGGTGCGCCCCGACAACAGCACGACGGAGGAAACCATGACCCTTACCACCGAGAACAATCTCATCCGTGTCGAGGGCCAGCCTCGCGTCTTCAACCGCATCAAGGTACTCACCGTGCTGATGGTCCCGCTCGCCATGGCCGTGATGGCCATCTCCTCCATCAGCGTCGCCCTGCCGACGATCGAGGCCTCGATCGGCGCCTCGAACGCCTCGGTGCAGTGGATGCTCTCCGGCTATGCCCTCGCCTTCGGCATGGTCCTGGTCGCCGCCGGACGCATCGGCGACGCGCTGGGACGCGGGTCGGTGTGGATCACCGGCATGACGATCTTCAGCCTCGGCTCACTGGCCTGCGGCCTGGCCGCCAGTCCGCAACTGCTCAACCTCGCCCGACTCGTCCAGGGCTTCGGCGCCGGCATCTACAACCCGCAGACGATCGGCATGATCCAGCAGTACTTCAAGGGTCAGGCCCGGGCCAAGGCCTTCAGCGTCTTCGGCCTGGTCATCTCAGCATCGGTGACCGCCGGCCCGCTGCTGACCGGCCTCATCATCCGCGCAGCGGGACCGGACATCGGCTGGCGCGCCAGCTTCATCTGGACCTTCCCGCTGGGCATCATCGGCGTCGCCCTCGCCACGCGATGGTTCCCCTTCGAGACCGAACGACGCCGTGCCAGCGACAGACGCGCGGGCGCCGCCCGGGCCCAGCGCCTCGACCTGGACCCGGTGGCCGTCGTCCTGCTCATGGCCGCCGTGCTGTGCGTCATGCTGCCGTTCATCCTCAAGACGGGCCCCTCGTTCGGCCTGCTCGTCCTGGCCATCGCCCTGTTGCTCCTGTGGGTGCGCTGGGAGCGCGCCTACAAGGCCCGCGGACGCCAGCCCATGGTCGACCTGGCGATCTTCCGCCACCGCTCCTTCACCCATGGCACCGCCATCAGCGGCACGCAATTCCTCGGTAGCACGTCCGTGCTCATCCTGGCCGCCCTGTTCCTCCAGAACGGCATGGGCGCCTCGGCCCTGGCGACCGGCATGCTCGGCTTCCCCTACGCGGTCATCACGGCGGTCACCTCGCTCCTGACCGGGCGCATGGCGCTCGCCAGAGGCCGCAACATCGTCATCGCCGGGCTGTCGTGCATGACCATCGGCGTGATCGGCGCAGCCGTCACCGCCCACATCATCGAAGCGGCCCACGCCCGCTTCTGGTGGCTGGTTCTCCCGCTGACGCTCATCGGCTTCGGCAGTGGTTGCATGACCGGCTGCAACCAGACCCTGTCCATGAGCGAGATCCCCTCCACCGAGGGTGGCGTCGCAGGCGGTGTGAAGTCCACCACCGAACGCATGGCCACGGCCATCGGCAACGCGGTCACCACCGCCATCTTCTACTCGATGCTGTCCACCGGATGGGACACGGCACTGGCCGGCTCCTACGCGGCCATCACCGTGTTCATCGCCACCTCGACGGCGCTGGCCGTCTTCGACCGCGTCACCCTGGGAAAGGGCGCCTGTTCGGCCCCGGCGGCGTGAGCGGCGGGGGCGGCCTGCACCCCGATGGCCCGCACCGGTGCACCTGCCACCGGGTCCCGCCAAGGCCGCCGGGTCCGGGGCCTCGGACAAGACCCGCCGCCGTGCTCCGCACGAGGCCCGGACCCGGCGGAGCCACAGGGGCGGGCTCCTCCCTGGGCACGCCGCACCGCCCGCGGCCCCCTCTCCACACCGGCGGACCCACAATCGGCTCCAGCGCTCCTGAGCGCGAAGAGCCGACAACCATGCGCCCCCGAGGACCCGGGCCCGGCTCCCGGACCCCGATTCCCCCCTAATACGTTTCCCTTAGTGACGGCCATGAGCCTCCCCAGGGCGCCCCCTCGGCAGGTGCCCGTTCCTCGCCCATGCGGCTCCCCGGGCGGCCCGCCCAACATGATCCGCGTCTTTTCCACCAATTTTCCATCAAAATCATCAAAAACTCGCCCGAACGCGCCTTCCCGGGAGAAGTCTTGCAATCGCGGAACTTCGGGAAAGCTTCATTGTAACACTATTGAAGAATTACCGCAACCCTCAATTTTCCCTTGTTTTAAATCAGGCGAAGCCTCTTGACGCGTTCATATTGCAGCTTGTAGGTTCACTTGCCGGTTACACCGATAACCGAAACCTGCGTATTCTTCTGATACGTCAAACACCCCCGAAAGGACTATCATGAAGCTCCAGCTCGCATTGGATGACATGGATTTCGGCGACGCGACAGCGCTGATCACCGCAGTTCAGGAGTTCATAGACATCATTGAGGTCGGCACACCCATGATCACCAGGTACGGGCTGGAACCAGTGCGTCACTACCGCAAGGAATTCCCACATCTTGAAATACTGGCCGACACGAAGATCATGGACGTCGGCGCGTACGTGGCGACCCTCGCCTACGAGGCGGGGGCCGATTACTGCACTGTGCTGAGCGTCACGGACACCAGCACCATCAGGGGGTGCGTCGAAGCCGCGGCAGCACATCACCGCCACGTGTATGTTGACATGATCTGTCAGTTCGACATACCCGGCCGCGTCGCAGAGCTGGAGGACATCGGAGTGCGTTGTCTGGGAGTCCACACCGGAGTCGATCAACAAGCGCAGGGACGCACCCCCCTCGAAGATCTCGCAGTGCTGACGGAGTGCGCCAAACACTCCAAGATCGCAGTCGCAGGTGGAATTTCTCCCGCCACCGTGTCCTCCTACGCCGGGCTCGGACCGGAAGTCATCATCGTCGGATCCAGCATCACCCATTCCAAGGATCCTGTGGCGACAGCCCGCTGTCTGCACGAAGCCCTCGTCAACACGCCCTCATGAGGCACCAGCATGCCATTACCCGAACTCACCATCATCATCGACGAGCTGACCCGGGCCTCGGCGCATGTCGACCAAGGACAAGTCATCGAGTTGTGCGAAGCCTGTCAGAGCGCAAAAGGCGTTTTCGTCTGCGGCGCCGGACGGTCGGGGTTCGTCGCCCGCGCGTTGTCGAACCGCCTGCTCCACCTCGGGATCAACGTCTCGTTCGTCGGGGAACCGACGACTCCACCCATCACAGCCGACGATCTGTTGATCATCATCTCCGGCTCGGGGGCCACAGCCGGCCTGCGTGTCATGGCGGAGAAGGCATGCGCCCAGAACGCCGCACTCGCAACGATCACGCTCAACCCACAGGGTCCCATAGCCCAAATGGCGTCCCACCGCATCGTCCTGCCGGGAAGAACCCATCTGGCAGAGCAGGTCGACACGCCCGTCGTGTCCGAACAGTTCTCAGGATCCCTCTTCGAGCAGATGGCCTGGCTCACCTGTGACGCTCTCGTCATGCTGCTGCGTGACGCGATGTCCCAGAGCGTCGAGATGATGCGGGCCCGACATGCCAACTTGGAATAAGCCCATGACGATGCGTGCAAGCAGTTCTCTCACCGCAGTGTGCACACGAGTCTCCGGTCAGGACACGCCACTGGTCCGGGACCCGCCCGCCGGAGCGCCGATCACCCGGTCGCGCACATCATCATCCTGTCATCATCCTGATCCCTCGCTCCAATGGTTCACGCCATCGATCAGGACCGCACCCAGCCCTCGCCCGTCACGTCAACTCGGAAAATAATCTGCACCAAGGAGCCTCATGTTCGCTTTTATCGGCCGCGCCGTTTCCCGTCGCCCGGTGGTGTTCGTCATC
>NZ_CAUTOU010000008.1:0-50635 GCF_963539965.1 uncultured Propionibacterium sp. | reverse complement strand
CCCGCCCCACTCCGCAGTGGGGTGTCATCTGGGGGCGCCCCCCCGGTGCGCGACGGGGGGGGGCGCCCGGGGCGGCCCCGGCGGGCGTCGCAGTGGGGGGGGGGGGCGGGGCGGGCCCCGGGGCCCGGCCACGGCCTGCCGTCGGCCGATCACTCGGTCCAGGGACGCCGGCCCCAGAAGCCGTCGGGCGCGAACAGCCTGTCGACCTGCTCGGTGAGCACGCCGAGCTCGAACAGCGTGTCGGGCAGGGTGTACCGGCTGCGGATCATGCGGCAACGCAGGTAGGTGTCCTTGAAGCGCCGGCGGTCCAGGCCGACCTGCTGCGGATGGTAGAAGGCGCCTACCCCCTTGAGGATTGACTCGGCCTGCTCGGGCGGGATGAGCTGGGCGCGGGCCCGGGCGGTGATCGCCGGCCACTTGGCCTTGATCAGCTCGATGCGCTCGCGCAGCTGGTCGGCGGTCAGGTACTTGTCGAGCGTCTGCTTGACAGCCGGCTCCACCATATTGCCGGTGAACCACGAGCGCACATAGGCCTCGGTGTCCTCGCGGCTGCGCCATGCGGCGACGGCGGCCTCCGTGTCGATGGCCTCGACGTCCATGTCGACGACGTTCTGCCACAGCGACAGGGTGGCCAGCGTGCCCAGGCCGACCTTGAAGCCGTGGGTCAGCGGAGGGTCCTGCTCCATGCCCAGATGCTCCATCTCCCAGACGTGGGAGAAGAGGTGGCCCGCGCCGGAGGCCGGGCGGGAGCTGATGCGGTACTTCTGCATCGACAGGCCCGAGAGCACCAGGCCCTCGGCCAGGGCGGTGAAGGAGCCCGGGTTGCGGTCGACCAGGCCCTGCGGGTCGCTGATGGCGGCCCGCAGGCGGCCCTGGGCCAGATCCCAGGAACCCTGGTCGACGGGCTCGATGCCCAGCTCGTCGGCGAGGATCCAGTCGGCACCGGCCGGGATCTTCTCGATGAGATCGCCGACTCCGGTGGCGGTGCAGCGCCGGGGGGCCTCGGCCAGGGTCGGCAGGTCGACGATGAGGCCCTGCGGTGCGCGGCAGGTGAGCGTCGTCTTGAAGCCGTCCACCGAGACGGAGGCGCCGAACGCGGCGTAGCCGTCCATCGAGGCGGCGGTGCACACCACCATGTAGCGGCGGCCGAGCTCGTCGCTCGCCTTCTTGACGAGGTCGTTCAGCGTGCCCGAGCCGATGACCACGGCCCGCACGTCCTGCCCGCCGAGGAGCTCGCGCAGGAGCTCCACGTTCTCGTACTCGGCGTAGACGCTGGGGCTGGCCGGGAAGACGTACGGCTCGGCGAGCTCGACGCCGGCGTCCCTGAGCGACGCGGTCACCTGCTCGCCGGCGACCGCCCACGTGTTGCCGTCGGCCACGACGATGCCCCTGGCGCCGTCGAAGAGCCGGGTGAACACGCGGCCGGTCTCTCCCAGCACGCCATCGCCCATGACCACGACGTCCGTGTCATCGGCGCTCCGGAGCGCCCGTTCGATCAGATCTGACATCTCGTCCCCTCCGAACTCACTGCTGCGCCTCGTGGTCCACCATGGAGCGGATCATCGGCTGCAGCTTGGGGTACGTGTCGCAGTAGTTGTCGAGGTAGAACTCGTACTCCTCGTGGCGCTGCGGGTCGGGCTCCAGGACGTCGACCTCGTGGACCATCGACGCCGCCGCATCCGGCAGGTCCTTGTAGAGCCCGGCGCCGACGGCGGCGAGCATGCAGGTGCCCAGCACGACAGCGTCGCCGACCTCGGTCAGCACGATCGGCACGCCCGAGACGTCGGCGTGCATCTGGATCCAGTCGCGGCTCTTGGTCGCGCCGCCGCAGGCCACCATGCGCTTCACCTCGAACCCGGCCGCCTTCATGGCCCGCAGGTTGTGCGCATTGCCGTAGCAGACCGACTCCTGGATGGCGTGGTAGAAGTGCGCCGGGGTGTGCGCCAGCGACAGGCCCCAGATGATGCCGCGGGCCTTCGAGTCCGTGTACGGGGTGCGGTTGCCCTGGAAGTACTCGTTGATGATCAGGCCGTCCGAGCCGGGGCGGATGTCGCGGGACTGCTCGTTGAGCACGTCGTACGGGTTGAGACCGATGCGCTCGGAAGCCTGGATGACGTCGCGGGCGAAGTTGTCGCGGAACCACTTGAGCACCGAGCCGGTGGAGACCTGCGAGCCCTCGACCGTGTACTGGCCGGGCATGACGCCGTCGGTGTAGGCGCCGAAGAAGCCCTCGCCGTGGATCTCCTTGTCGGACTGGCCGGTCAGCACGTGGGACGAGCCGGTGATGAGGGCCATCTGGCCGGGCTGCAGGACGCCCAGGCCGATCTGGCCGGCCCATGCGTCGGCCATGCCCTGGGCGACCGGGATGCCGGGGCGCAGGCCGAGCAGCTGGGCCGGGATGGTGCCGAGCTCGCCGACCGGGACGCCGAGGTCCAGGACCCGCTCGGGGATCTTGTCGAAGACGTCGCCGCAGCCGATGGTCTCGTAGAAGTCCTTCGGCCAGCCGCCCTTGTCGCGGTTGTAGTACATGCGGATTGCCGCGGAGTTGATGTTGGTCGTCCACTCGCCGGTGAGCTTGTAGGTGACCCAGTCGGGGGCGTCGACCAGGTGGGCGGCCCTCCGGTAGGTCTCGGGCTCGTTCTCGCGCAGCCAGGCGGCCTTGAAGGGATACCACTCGGCGGTGGCCGGGGAGTAGCCGCCGCCGTTGTAGAGGCGGGCGACCGAGTCGGACAGACCGGCGCGCCCGGCCTGTTCTGTGGCGCGCACGTCCATCCACATGATGGCCGGGCGGAGCTCCTCGCCCTTGGCGTCCATGGCCACCATCGTCAGAGTCGTGGCGTCGTAGGAGATGCCAGCGATGGCCGAGCCAGGTACGCCCGAGCTCTCGAGGGCCTTGTGCGTGGAGGCCTGCAGCGCCTTCCACCAGTCCTCCGGGTTCTGCTCGGCCCAGCCCGGACGCGGATGCGTCGTGGCGTAGGGCGTGGCGGCGAAAGTGATCGGACGGCCCTGCATGTCGCAGATGGCCGCCCGGCACGACTCGGTGCCGTAATCGATGCCGAGCAGGTAGGGGCCGTTGTCAGTCATGAAGAACTCTCCTTTGAGCAGTGGTGGGATGGTGTTCGTGGTGAGTGGGGCGGCTCAGTCGTTGTCCTCGTCGTTGTCCTCGGTCCAGCCCAGGTCCTCCCAGACCGAGGCGGGGATGAGGCGGTCGACGCGGTCGAGCACATAGGTCGGCGTGTGGGCCTCGTCGAGCGTGGAGATGTCCTCGGACGTCGCCTCGCCGGTGAGCACGCACGCCGACTTCATGCCGGTGTCGAACGCCATCTGAATGTCGGTCTGGAGGCGGTCGCCGACCATGACGCAGTCGGCCACGTCGACGGCGAGCCCCGACAGGGCCTCGGTGAGCATCACCGAGGAGGGCTTGCCGAAGTTCACCCGGCACGTGGTGCCGGTACAGGCCTCGATGGCGGCGGTGACGGCCGCGCAGTCGGGCTCGCCGCGCCCGCCCGGGAAGGGGCAGAACCGATCGGGATTGGTCTGCACCAGGAAGGCCCGCTCGTGGTACCAGATGGCGTCGAAGGCGATCTGGAGCTTGCGGTAGTCGAAGGTGCGGTCGTACGAGGCGATGACGATGTCGATCCTGGACGGGTCATCGCTCAGCACGAAACCGGCCTCGGTCAGGGCGCGGCACAGGGGCTGCTCGGCGATCGGGAACAGGACGGCGTCCGGATGATTCTCGCGGAGCCAGCGGACGGTCGTCACAACGGTGTTGCAGATGTCCTCGAGCCCCGTGGGCAGCCCCAGGCCGGCCAGCTTCCTCACGTACATGTCAGGGTCCCTGGTGGGGTTGTTCGACAGGAAGCGCACCGGGATCCCGCGGCGGCGCAGCTCCTCGATCATGCGCTTCGCGCCGGGCAGGAGCTGGCTGCCGAGGTAGATCGTGCCGTCGAGATCGAAGATGTAGGCATCCCCGAACTCGGTGGGACCGCTCACGAGACCGTGATTCACGCTTGATTCCTCTCCTCTCGGGGCCGGCCGCCGGTCGGTCAGGACAACAGGGCCGCCAACGAGACGACAATAGTGTTGCCGAGCCAGATGCAGGCGGCCGGAGGATCGACGTGGCTCGTGCCGCGGTTGTACCACAGGCGGGCGGCGAACTCGCCGAGGGCCGCTGTGACGACGCCGAAGACACCGGCGACGAGGATCGCCACGAAGGCCATCAGCCAGGTGTGCGAGTCCCAGGTCGAGGTGGCGGTCCAGGTGAAGGCGCTGAAGCTCTTGCCCATGAGGACGGGGAAGAACTGGACGGCGGCCAGGCCGGCGATGTTCGTCACATGGTGCTGAACCGGCATGTTCCGGTTGGTGATGAGGAACAGGATGATGATGGCCGAGATGCCGAAGCAGAAGGTGTTCGCATTGGCTGCGGCCAGGGTGTTGGCGAGGCCCATCGCGGTGAGACGCGCACCGACATTGGCGGCCAGGAACAGCGAGGCGCCACCGGCGAAGACGCCGAACAGCGAGCCGATCGTGACCAGCTGGGAGGGCTTCTCCTGCCACTCGAGCCAGCGCCCGTTGGGGCCCGGCTTGATCTTGGCCGGGAAGCTGGTGGCGTCCTCGTGGAAGCCCTCGGGATTGTGCAGTGAGCCCTTGAAGAGGCCCTTGCCGGGAACGCCGCCGAAGGCGAGGCGGGCCAGCAGGCCGGACAGCAGGACGGTGAAGGCGATCGAGTCCGTGTGGGAGCCGAACCACGGGAGGCGGCTGACGCCGATCTGGCACAGATATCCGAAGACGCCGAAGCAGGCGCCGACGACCAGGATGCTGGGTCTGCCGAGCCCGGCCAGCGGGGAGTTGACGTCCTTGCCGTCGGTCATGTGGCCCTTGTAGCGGGCGTAGATGGCTGCGGCGACGCCGCCCGCGAAGGCGATGTGCGGGCCCATGAAGGGGCCGAAGGCCAGGTAGTCGAAGCCGAAGGTGCTGCCGGTGGCGGCGAACATGCCCCATGAGGCGAGCACGCAGAAGCCGACGAGCACGAACGCGTAGTTGCCGCCGATGGCGGCACCGACGGCGCCGCCGGCGATGGCGGCCAGGAGGCCGAAGAGGAAGACCCCCAGAGAGGCTGTGAACATCCTTGTTCCTTCTTGATTGTTCGGTGATGGACGGATGCGTCCGATGCTCGGCGCATCGGCGGGCTCATCGCCGGGCGGGCCCGGCGAGGAACGCCCCTGCGGAGGGGACGCCGTGTCGGAGGGGAAACGGAAATGGGTCCCGGCGCCGTGCACGGTCTGCGCTGCGCGCCATGGGGGCCACATGAACAACAGGACTGATGAAAATTTCATCATGATTGTTGCGATGAACTCTCACCGCCCCGCAACCCACGGGCGAGCACAGGGCCGGCACAGGCCCGGAGTCACCCTGGCTCACGCCCGGCAGCACCGGACGAGAGACCCCGGACAAGTCCCCGGTGACACGTATAAAACCCTCCGACAAGGATTTACATAGCGAACTCGGGTGAAGGGCAGGCTCGACGAGAACGATTGGCGCGAAGGCCGCATCGCATTCACCGAACATCATCCACCTGAGTCCCGGACAACCGGGCTGCTCCGCCCGGACCCATTTCGTACGGGAACAATAACAGCTCTGATGATAATTGTCACTTTGGCTCTTGTTCCGGCCCTCAGATCCCTTGTTGACCCCGGGGCGGGCTTATGGCCCGGCGAGTCCGCGAACGGTTGGGGCTCCCGAGTCGGGAGCCCCATGGAGTCCAGTCGGGATCAGGCGCGCTTCGCGGCCCCGGTCTTGACGATGCGGCGCTCGTGCGCCGAGGCCACGATCACGTCCACCCCGGCATCCTCGAGACGCCTCAAGGCCTGCTCGGGGGCCTTGGCGTCGACGACGACGTGGTCGAAGTCGCTCAGTTCGGCGAACTTGAACAGCGCACGGCGGTTGAACTTGGTGTTGTCGATGAGCAGCACCCGCACCTCGCTGGAGCGCAGCATGGCCGTCTTGACCTCGGCAACCTCCTGATAAGGATGGAAGCAGGCCATCGACGAGATCCCCGAGGTGGACAGGAAGCAGTAGTCGGCGTGCATCGACTTGATGGTCTGCACGGTGGTCGGTCCCATCAGGGCGTGGGCCCACGAGCGGTACTCGCCACCGGCCATGATCAGCTGAGCCAGCCGGTTGTCGGTGACCTCATCGGCCACGAGCAGGGAGTTCGTGACGATGGTCAGGGACGACAGGTCGGCCAGGGCGCGCAGCAGCCAGACGGATGAGCTCGAGTCGTCGAGCATGATCGAGGAACCGTTGGCGACGAGCTTGGCCGCTTCGGCCGCGACGAGGCGCTTCTCGTCCGAGGCCTGCTCCAGGCGGAAGACGGCATCGGCCTCGTGCAGGCCGCTCGCCACGGCGACGACGGTGCCGTTGTGCAGCTGAACGATGTTGCTCTGCTCCAGCACCGCCACATCGCGGTAGATCGTCATGGCGGAGACGCCGGTCAGATCGGCGAGCTCTTCGATGGTCGCCTTTCCCTTGCTTATGACGGCCTGCGCGATGGCGTACTGCCTGGCCCTGGGACCCGAGGAGTGCCCCTCACGAGTACTGGCCATGTCGCCTCCTCACGGACGAGGTTCGTTCACAGGATACTGAGCGCCCCGGGCCGCAGGCGCGCCGGGGACTGCGGACCAACACGCGGACCAACACCTGGCAGCGCCGGTCCCCCGGGAGCAGTTGGATCTATGGTTGCATCACCTCGATGAGGCGCGCAGCGTCCCATCCGTCCCCCGCGGGAGCGCCGCGCGCCCCGCCCGCGCACTGGAGGAGATTCCGTGATCGTGCTGTTCGCAGCCGCCGTGACCTTCATCGGCGTCGTCCTGCCCCTCATCCGGGCTCTGTTCCAGCCCAACGGTGCACCCGAGCTGACCACCGCGGCCTGATCCGGGCCCGGGCCGGCGGGGACCGGTCATGCCCCGAGGATCACCGGCCGCGCCCAGGGGGCACGGATAGAATCCGAGCCATGAGCAGTACCGATCCCGAGCTGTCCCCGCCAAGGCCCATACGGCCCCGGGGACTGCGAGACGACATCTACGATGCGCTGCTGGACATGCTGGTCTCCGGCTCGGCGAAACCGGGCTCGCCACTGGCCATCGACAGCCTCGCGCGGTACTTCTCGGTATCGCCGACCCCCGTCCGGGAGGCCCTGGCCAGGCTGGAGGACACCGGACTCGTGCGCCGCACGGCGAACCGCGGATACCGCGTGGCGCCACCGATGTCAACCGCCCAGATGTCCGAACTGATCGAGGCAAGGCTCATCATGGAGACCAGCGCCGTCGGATTCGCCATGGAAAGAGACCTCACCAACCTGGCCTCCGACCTCGAATCCGTCTTCGCGTCCAACGTGGAGGCGGCCGACAGGCTCGGCGAGGCGGGTGCGATGGACGACCGGGAAAGAATCCGCGCGTACTACCAGCACGACTGGAGCTTCCACCAGACGATCCTGGACCACTGCGGGAACCGGTACATCAACAGATCGGTCAACTCACTGAGCTTCAGCGTCCACCTGATGAGGCAGACGAGCGGGATCGAGAGCATCGACACCGGCGCCGCGATCGGCGAGCATCGGGGGATCCTCAACGCGGTGAGGGCGGGGGACGAGGGGGCCGCCGTGCGAGCCATGACCCACCACCTGGCCATGGTCTCGCGCCGCATGATCCCTCAGGAAGACCCGTCATAGCTGCTCCCGGGCCATCTGCCGAAACGGGCCAGGCAGTCGTCCAGGGCCCGCACGAACAGGTCTGTGTCGGATGCGACTGCGAGAAGATTCGCCCCCGCCGCCGAATACCTGCGCGCGGTGCCCTCCTCCAGGGCGATCGAACCGGCGACGAGGCCGGCGCCGCGGATCTTCCGCAGGCACTCGCACACGATGGCCTCGAGCTCGTCGGCGGCGGGGCCGCCCAGCGAGGCGCCGAGATCGGCGGGTCCGATGAAGACGCCGTCGACTCCTTCGACGCGAAGCACCTCGTCAATGCGGGAGAGCCCTTCCCGCGTCTCCACCTGGAGGATCACGCAGAGCTGCTCCTCGGCCTCCGCCATGTAGTTCCCGATGCGGCCCCACCGGCCCGCACGGGCGATGGACGCGCCGACCCCCCTCACCCCGCGAGGAGGGTACCGGGTGGCGGCGACGGCCTCGGCGGCTTCCTCCGGTGTGCCGATCATCGGCAGCAGCAGGCACTGGGCGCCGACGTCCAGCACCTGTTTGACGAGGACCCGGCTCGCCTCGGCCGGCCGGACGACGGGCGTCATCCCATAGGGCTCGATGGCGCGCAGTTGGGTGAGAATGCTGACGATGCTGTTGGGACCGTGCTCGCCGTCGACGAGCCCCCAGTCGAAGCGGGCGCCCGCCGCGATCTCCGCCATCCCCGACGATCCGCTGCTCAGCCACAGCCCCAGTTGAGGCTCCCGCCCCGCGAGCAGGCGCTCCTTCAGCCCGTTGCGGGGCACCCCCTCCGGTCCCGTGGTCGTACTCGTATCCATCCCCGTTCATCTCCCCGTCGTCTCAGTGCGTGAAAGGCCGTTCCAGCGGGCAGTCCCGGTTGAGCTCCACACCGAAGCCGGGTCTCGTGAGCGTCTGCCTGCTGATCCGCCCGTCCACCGGGACGGGCTCGCCGATGAGGATCGGGTCGAACTGCGGCCTCAACCGGTCGGCGGCGGGGCTCGTCATCAGGAATTCGCCGAATGGCGCATTCGTGAACGTGATCACCGCGTGGTGCGAGTAGACGGAAGAGCCGTGCGGCACCACGAGCTGCCCCCGCGACTTGGCGACCGCGGCGATCTCCAGGAGGGACGTGATCCCGCCGCACCAGCCCACGTCGGGCTGGAGAATGTCGATGCCGGTCCCGCTCAGGGTCCTGAACGCACTGAGATTCCCGTGGTGCTCGCCGGCGGCGACCATCATGCCGGGCGGCATCCGCCGCTTCAGTTCCGCATAGTCCTCGTACTGGGCGGCCGGGAAGGACTCCTCCAGCCACTTCACGCCGCTCGGGGCCAGGGCATGGGCCAGCTTCACCGCGAAATTGACGTCCTGACTCATCCAGCAATCGAGCATGAGCCAGAAATCGGGCCCCACGACGTCCCGGAATCCCCTGATGCGCTCGGCTTGGTCGCGGATGCCGGCGTCCCCGTCGGGGGGCGAAATGCGCGGGCATCTTGCCCCCGATGAACCCCATCTCCTTCGCGAGATCCGGGCGCGAACCCGTGGCGTAGAACCTGATCTCATCGCGCACCGCGCCGCCCAGCAGGCTGTACACCGGCTGCCGGAGGACCTTGCCGAACAGGTCCCACAGGGCCAAGTCGGCGCACGAGATCGCGTTGACGACGACCCCGCCGCCGCCCGAGTAGAAGTGCGTCGCATTGATCATCTGGTCATGAACCAGCCTGATGTCGTCGACGCGGCGCCCGATGAGGAACCTGGAGAGGTGCTTCTCGACGATGAAGCATCCGATCAGACCGGCCGTCGAGATGGCGAATCCCGTCGTACCGTCGTCGGCCTCCACCTCGACCACGAGGGTGCCGAGCACATCGATGCCGAATGACTGGCGCGACCGCTCGTACTGCGGGTACTTGCTCATCGGGGTGGCGATGTGGTCATCGATCCAGTGACCGGCGCCCTGGTCGTGGTAGTCGCCCCCGCCCCGGCCCCGCGCAGCAGAACCCGCCCCGCCCATGAAATGGGCGCGCACGTCGACAATTGTCGGAAGTCCCATGATCTCTCCCGTTGTCCTCTCGGGGTGCATGCGGGGCGGTGGGTTCTTCTCCGGGACGCTCATCACCTCGCATGCACGGCTCAGTGCATCTGCCTGCCGCCGTCGACGTTCAGTGAGACACCGTTGACGAATGAGGCGTCTGCGGAGAGCAGGAAGGACACGACGGCCGCGATCTCCTCGGGCTGGCCGACCCGGCCCACCGGGATGTCGGAGGACATCTGCTCCTTGCGCTCATCGGTCAGCCTGCCGCCCATGATGTCGGTGTCGATCGGGCCTGGCAGGACCGCATTCGTCGTGATGCCGTAGGGGCCGAGCTCCCGGGCGCCGCCCTTGGTGATGCCGAGCACGCCGGCCTTCGCGGCGGCGTATGCGAACTTGGAGAACGTCCCCCCGCCATCGAGGGCGGTGATGGAGGAGAAGTTCACGATACGGCCGATGCCGTAGTCCTTCATCTGCTCAGCCGCGTGTTTCATCATGAGCATGGTCCCGCGGCAGTTGACGGACAGGACCCTGTCGAACAGGTCCGCGTCCATTTCGAGCAGCGGCACCGGGCAGGCGATGCCCGCGATGTTCGCCAGTCCCACTACCGGGGGCATGTCCTCCCTGATCCGCGCGAAGGCCCTTCCGACCTGGTCCTCGTCGGAGATGTCGAGCCGGAGCGCGAGAACCTCCGACGAGGGGTGCTCCTGCTCGAGCTCCTCGCCGAATTCCAGCACCTGGTCAGACAGGTCGACGGCCACGATGTCCCAGCCCTCGTCGGCCAGCCGCCGGGCCGTCTTGCGGGCGATCCCCCTGGGCGCGCCGGCGCCGCTCACGACGGCGGTGTGCCGCTCCGGGAAGACGGGCCTCTTGTACTCGATCATCGCTGTTCTCCTTGGTGAGTGGTTGCTACCTGCGGAATCGAGGGTCACGACTTCGCTGCCGCTCTGCAGCGACAGGGCCTCGCGTTCCTCGTCGGATTTCTTGAAAAGCCTCAGCCCCAGGACGAGCAGGACGCCGACGATGCCGGCCGTGCCGAGCACTACGAGCCCGGCCGCCTCGTTCGGCTCCTCGGCGGTGCCGAAGACGCCCTGCGTCGCCCACGTGCGCAGTAGCGGCGCGGCCCAGCCGCCGAGGTTCCCGACCGCGTTGATCAGACCGGTCGCGCCAGCAAGCGCCGCGCCGCTGAGATAGCGGGTGGGGAGCTGCCAGAAGATCGGCTGCGCGCAGGTGAACCCGACCGCAGCGACCACCAGCAGGGCCAGCGCGGGTCCGGGGTCGTGCTGGAAGAGGGCCGAGCCCATGATGCCGAGGCCCGAGAAGGCGAGCATCAGGCCCGAGAGCAGGCCGTGATTCTGCCTCCTGTCCGCGATCCTCGGGATGACGAGAACACCGATGAGCGCGACGACCCAGGGGACGGCCGTGATGAGCGAGGCCTTCAGACCGACCGACGTGCCCGTCATGGACGTCACCTGCTTCGGCAGGAAGAAGGTGAGGCCGTAGACGGAAGCCTGGATGCAGAAGTAGATCAGGCAGAAGTAGAGGATGCGCGGGTCGGCCAGTGCCCTGCCCCAGCTGATCGGCTTCGCCTTCTGCTTGGCCGCCTCCTCGAGCTCGATCTGCGCGGTGAGGTCCCGCTGCTCCTCCTCGGACAGCCATGCGGCCCTGGCCGGACGATCGACCAGGACCAGGGGGCAGATGGCGCCGACGATCACGGCCAGCGCGCCCTCGACCAGGAACATCCAGTGGATGCCGTCCATGCCCAGTACGCCGTCGAGTTCCAGCAGACCCCCGGACAGGGGGTTGCCGAAGATATTGGCAATGGGCAGTCCCATGTAGAACAGGCCGGTCGCCCACGCCCGGCGGGCGGCTGGGTACCAGTAGGTCAGGTACAGCATCACGCCGGGGAAGAAACCGGCCTCGGCGACACCGAGCAGGAAGCGAAGGGCGTAGAAGCTCTTCGGCCCTTGGACGAACATGAAGCATGCCGCCACAATGCCCCAAGTGATCATGATCCTGGTCATCCACCAGCGAGCACCGACCCTGTGCATGATCAGATTGGACGGCACCTCGAAGACCGCGTACCCCACGAAGAACAACGTGGCGCCGAACGTGTAGGCGGCGGTGGAGATGCCGTAATCGGCCTTCCACTCCTGCTGCGCCCAGCCGAGGTTCGTGCGATCGACGAACGCGATCACATACATCAACAGCAGGAACGGGATGATGTGCCTGGTCACCTTGGCGAGTGCGCCGTTGACGACCGTCTCGTCCGGTGCCGTCCGAGAAGTCATCCTTTCCATTACGCCAGACCTCCTTGTCATGTAGCAGAGCACGGGACCTCGCCCCGACAGGAGCCCCGGGCCGCCGCGCGCGGGGCGCCCGGGAGCGCCTTGCCCGGTCCTCTCGAGGCTGCGACCCGATGTCGGGGGATGCCGGCCGCGGGATGATCGACGCCCTCGTAGAACCGGAGGGTGCCCTCGACAGCGCCGAGGAAGGTGTCCCCATACACCCCCAGGCCGACCTCCATGCCCAGGTGCCGGACATGATCGGCGAGTCCGTGAACTCGCTCGCAGGCGATGGGCCATGCGTCGGCCGTGTGCATGCGATCTCTCCCAACCGAACACTCGTGGTCGATTCATCTCCGACCTATCATAGATGATATCATCATAGATTATATATTTTTGCTGCGCAAGCGCCCGTTCCCTTTCCGGTGGCCCCGCAGGACGAGATCACGGTCGCCGGGCCCGGTGGCGCCGGCCGCTGATGGAGGCCCCCGCACCCCTGAGACTCGGGCCCGGCACCGACGCGCGGGACGAACAGGACCGGAGCCAGCTCCCGGAACGCACCGGGCGGGGGTCGGACCCCCGCCCGGACACGGCGTGCATCAGCCCTGGACGGCCAGGTACCCGGCGATCGCCGCCATATGACGGGCGAAGGAGATCGCGCCCGGGTCGGAGTGGCCGAGCGAGGCATCACCATGCGTAGTGGCGCGGCCCTTGCGGGCCACCATGTCCGCAGTGGCCTCGGCGCCGGCGGCGGCCGCCCCGGCGGCGTCCGCGAAGGCGGCCGACAGATCGTCACCGGCCGAACGCAGCGAGGCGGCGAACGGCGTAGTGGCATCGACCATCGTCTTGTCGCCGGGCACCGCGCCGCCATTGATCGCCACGGACTCGGCGCCGGCGGCGACGGCGGCGATCACCGCCGCGGTGTCGACGGCATCGTCGTCGGACAGGCCCGCGCCGACGGCTTCGAGGGCGCGGCCCCACAGCGCCCCGGACGTGCCGCCGGCGCCCTCGGCCCAGGCCAGCCCGGCCTGCCTCATGACGGTTGCGGCACCGGCGCCCGCCGCGGCAGCGGCGGAGGCGGCCTTGGCCGCGGCCCGCGAGCCGAGCACCATGCCCTGGCCGTGGTCGCCGTCACCGGCGATCGAGTCGAGCCTGCCGAGGAAATCGGCATCATCGGCGGCGGTCCGGGCGACAAGGGCCATGACCTCGGCGAACTCGGCGCCCTGGGCGGCGGAGGCGGGCGAGCCCGCGATCAGCTCGGAACCCGTCTCGGCGACGATCTCGCGCCTCGGACCGCCGTGCTCGACCGCGCCGCGGGTGAACGCGGGTGTCAGGGCCGGGGCGAGGAGCAGCCTCTCGAGCTCGTCGTCGAGGTAGATGACGCTCAGCGAGACGCCGGCCATGTCGAGGCTGGTGACCTGCTCGTCGACGAGGGGGGCGACGATCCGGAGGCCGGCGGCCTCGAGCAGCCCGGCGACGCGCCCGTACAGGACGAACATCTCCTCGTACTTGGTGCAGCCCAAGCCGTTGACCAGGACGCCGACGCGCCCGGCACCGGCCGGCCTCTCGGCCAGGACGCCCTCGACGAGGGTCTGGGCGATGTCGTCGACCCCGGACAGCGGGTGCGAGGACAGGCCGGGCTCGCCGTGAATGCCCAGGCCGAGCTCGTAGGCGCCCTCGGACACGGTGAACAGGGGCCCGTCGGCCCCGGGCAGGGTCGGGGCGTCGAAGGCGATGCCCAAGGTCTTGGTGGCCGCATTGGCCCGCCGGGTCGTGGCCACGACGGCGTCGAGATCGTAGCCGGCGGCGGCAGCCGCGCCGGCGGTCTTCACGACGAAGAAGTCCCCCGCGATGCCGCGGCGCTCCGACCACTTCTCGGCCGGGCGCGAGGCCACGTCATCGGTGATGGTTTCGATGCGGGTGTCGATGCCCTCGGCATTGAGCACGTCGGCCCCCTTGCCGAACTGCAGGCAGTCCCCGGCGTAGTTGCCGAACAGCAGCAGCACGCCCCCGCCGTTGTCGGCCGCCCTGGAGACCGACACGACCTGCGAGTCGGACGGGGAGGCGAAGATGTTGCCGCAGACCGAGCCGTGGGCCATGCCGGGACCGACCCAGCCGGCGAAGGCGGGGTAGTGACCGGAGCCGCCGCCGACGACGACCGCGACCTCGCCCTTCGGCGAGGCATCGGCGCGGACCACACCGCCGTGAACCGCCTGCACGAGGTCCGAGTGCGCGGCCACGAAGCCCGCGAGACTGTCAGCCGCGAAATCCAGCGGCTCACCAACCAGGTACGTCATTGTCTCTCCTGTCTTGTGGTTGTGTTCCGGCGCTGGGCCGCCGCTGGCCCAGCCGAACCAATTCCTACATCATATAGTTTCCTTGCGGCGCTCGGCGATCCCGGCGACCACCTCGCACCGTGCCCCCACCGACCCTCCTCACCGTCATCGATCCCGCACCGGGGCCGGGGCCGCCACGGTTCACAGCGCCGGCCCCGGCTGCTCGCCGGCGCGGCCCGAGGAGCCGTCCCCGACGCAGCAGGGACTCAAGGTACCATCGGCACGGGCGATCCCTCGGGCCCCCGCACCCCCTGGAAGCACATCTGCGGGGCGCCCGATGCCGCGGCGTCCAGGAGCGCCGGTCCGGGCATGACCAACATGACCAAGTACATGCCCGGCGCCATGAATGAGCAGATCGATTGCACAGAATCGGGTCGGCGGGAGAGAGGTCAGTGCCGGACCCTGTCGAGCCTCAGCATCTTGGCGATGACGACATCCAGGTCGGCGTCGTCGAAAATGCGCTCCCAGTCATCCTTGATGACGGCCTCGCGCCCGTAGTCCATGGCCAGCAGGCAGGCGTCCGAGAACGGGTTCGAGCCGCGCAGGGCATTGGTCAGGGCGATCCAGATGTGTCCGTGGATCATGGCGGTCACGGTCGCCTCGTCCATGTCGGTGTGCCGCACCGTGGCGTCGATGGCGTCCTTGAGGAACTGGCCGAGCATGCACCCGATGGTCTCGTTCAGCGTGGGCTCGAGGACGGCCAGATCGTGCACGGAGGCCCAGTAGACCTTGATCACCGGCCCGTACATGGTCGAGATGACCTTCTCGGCCAGCGGTTTGACGGCCTCGTCGCCCTGCTGCAGGGCGGCGACCGAGTTCTGCGGGGCGGCGGCGCCGCCGAAGGTGTCGGCGTACTCCTCGGGCGTGCGGCGCTCGAGGAAGACCGACGGATGGGTCGGGTGGGCCACGACGTAGTCGAGGTCGTCGCGCATGGTCAGCAGTCCTGCGTAGGCGGCGGCCGGGTCGAGGGTCAGCACCATGGCACCCGACTTCATCTTGGGGACGACGTCGGCGGTGACGGGCCCCAGGGCCACGTCCGGCACGGCCAGGATCGCCACGTCGACGTCGCCGATGACGTCGTCCGTCGGCACGACCTCGCGACCGGCGTCCTGAACCCGCGCCCTGGCGGCCTCGCCGTTCTCGCAGTAGAACATCGTCCAGTCGGTGCGCTGCAGGTTGTTGGACACGCGCATGCCCATCTTGCCGCCGGCGCCGACGACCGCGATCTTCAGATCCTCACTCATGACTCATTTCTCCTTGATTCTCGAGGTGATTGCGTACGTAGTCGAGGGCCTGCCGGGTCCACTGCCGCTCCAGCGCGACGGTGGTGCCCGGATCGCCCTGCCAGACGAGCCAGTGCTCGACGATCAGGCTGATGCCGCGCTCGAGGGGGCGGACGGCCCTCAGCTCGGCGTCGAAGTCGAGCAGTCCCTCCCCCATGGCCGCGCCCGTATAGGTGAACCCCACCCAGCCGGCCCGGCGGGTGAAGGCGAAGTCCTTCACGTGCAGGTTCAGCGTGCACGGGGCGCAGCGGTTGATCACCTCGAGGGGCGGCTCGAGACCGGCCACGCAGTTGGCCGGGTCGAGGCAGATGCCGACCTGCGGATCGCCGACGTCGGCGACGAACCGCACCAAGCGGGTGCTGGGCAGCTGCTCGTAGGTCTCGAAGGCGATCGAGACGCCGTCCTCGTGCAGCCGCGGGAGCAGCCCCCTGACCGACGAGAGGGACTCGTCGAGGGTGGGCGCGCCGGCGCCCACCGGCACCATGGAGCGCAGCATGCTGACGCCCATCGTCTCGGCGATGTCCAGATATCCGTTCAGGCGCCCGGGGTCGGTGCCGCGGGTCCCCAGCTCGAGCGCCAGTCCCAGATCGGCGGCCTGCGCGGCGATCTCGCCCAGCCGACCGGAGTCCATCGCCTCGATGGGCGGGTAATCGCAGATCTGGAAGACGTCGCAGCCGAGCTCCCCGGCCCGATCGAGCATGCCCGGCAGACCGATGGGCTCCTCCACCGCGTCGGACCACTCCCAGAACATGGCGTAGGTGCCGATGCCCAGGCCCATGGTCATCACTCCCCTTCCCCTTCCTCTCGCGGGCGCTCACGAAGCGCCGACGACCCTGACCCGGCCACGGCGGGCGAGCAGGATCATGAGCACGGCGGACAGGATCATGAAGCCGCCGACGACGACCATCGGGACGACGTAGCCGCCGGTCCAGTCGTGGATCGCCCCGGTGATGTACCCGGCCGAGAAGCCCGCGATGTTGCCGACCGTGTTGATCAGGGCGACGCCGGCGGCGGCCGGGGCGCCGGTGAGGAACTGGGTGGGCAGAGTCCAGAAGTTCGGCAGCACGGCGAAGATCGACATGGCCGTGATCGAGATGACGCCGATGGCGATGACCGGGGACCCGACGAACAGGGCGGCCGGGATCGAGATGCCGCCGACGGCGGCGGGGACGGCGATGTGCCAGCTGTGCAGGCCGCGACGGGTGACGTCCCTGGACCAGAAGTACATGATGAGGGCCGCGAAGACGTACGGGACGGCGGTGACCAGCCCCTGCTGCAGGATCGACAGCTTGGCGCCGTACTGCTCGCCGAACCCCTTGATGATCGTGGGCAGGAAGAAGCTCAGCGCGTACAGCCCGTAGATGAAGCCGAAGTAGATGAGCGAGAGCACCCACACGCGCCCGCTGGTGAGGGCGGCCCTGACGTTCCGCTCGCCCCTGGCGCCGCTGTTGGCCTCGGCCTCGGCGTCGAGCTGGGAGCGCAGGCAGGCGATCTCCTCGGCGGTGAGCCATCTGCAGTCCTCGGGCCCGTCCTTGAGGTAGAAGAAGGCGATGGCCCCGACGATGATGGCCGGAGCGCCGACGCACAGGTACATGAAGCGCCAGCCCGCGAGGCCGAGGACGCCGTGGTGCTGGATGAGCCAGCTGGCGAGCGGGGCGCCGATCACATTGGTGAGCGGCTGGGCCAGGTAGAAGAGCATGAGCGTGCGGCTGCGGTGCTGCGCGGGCACCAGCATGCTCAGGAACAGGATCGCGCCGGGGAAGAATCCCGCCTCGGCGATGCCGAGCAGGACGCGCAGGGCGTACAGCTGCCCGCTGGACTGGACCCAGGTGAACAGGACCGCGACGACGCCCCAGGTGAGCATGATGCGCGACAGCCAGACGCGGGCGCCGAATCTGTGCAGGGCCAGATTGGACGGGATCTCCAGGATGATGTACCCGATGAAGAACACGCCCGAGGCCAGACCGAACTGGGCGGCCGTCATGCCCAGGTCCTGCCGCATGCCGTTGGGGCCCGCGTAACCGATCGCGGTGCGATCGAGGAAGTTGATGAAGAACATCAGTGCGACGAATGGCACCAGTCGCACAGAGATCTTGTGAACCGCGGACTTCTCGGCCGCCGGGTTCATGGTTGCAGCACTCGACACGTGACCTCCTCGTCATCGTTCGGACGACTCGCGCAACGCTGCGCGGCGTCGTTGTGGACCCAGGCTACAAGAACACCGGTAAACCTGTCAACCGGTTAACTCGTGATCTATTCTCCATACCCCGTTTCTCCGAGTCGCGCCGAGTAGATTGACGCCATGCCCGCTTACGCATCAGGTCCGGCTGACGAGTTCCTCCAGGAGATGTCCGCACTCCCCCGCGGGACCACGGCCGCCGAGGTCGCCCAGCACCTGCTGTCCCACTTCGGCACCGGCCCCCTGTCGACGGGCGACCGGGTGCCGCCCGAACGCGCGCTGGCCGAGAAGCTGGGCGTGGGGCGCTCCGCCGTCCGTGAGGCGCTCGCGGCCCTCGAGCTGCTGGGACTGGTCGAGGTGCGTCCGGGAGCGGGCACCTACGTGCGCGGCACGACCTCGGACCTGCTGCCCAAGACGCTGACCTGGGGCATGCTGCTCGGCGAGCACGACACGCAGCAGTTGCTCGAGGTGCGCTCGGCGCTCGAGGTCGAGTCGGCGCGGCTGGCCGCCGAACGCGCCGACGAGGGTGCCATCAGCCGGCTGCAGGGCAACATCGAGGCGATGCACGAGGCGCTGCCCGACGTGGAGGAGGCGATCCCCCTCGACTACCGCTTCCACGTCGTCCTGGCCGACAGCTGCCGCAACACCCTGGCCGCCGACATGCTGCGCACCTGCCGCACCCTGCTGAGCATCTGGATGGACCGGGCGCTGCGCAGCGTGGACGACGCCGTCGAGTCGCTGAGCGAGCACGAGACGATCCTGCGAGCGGTCGAAGGGCACGACGCCGAGGCCGCCGAGCAGGCCATGCGCGCCCACATGAGGACCGCGACGAAGCGCCTCACCGCCCAGACGTGAGCGGCACTGCGTCCGGGCCCGCAGGGGGAGTTCATCAGTGCGCTTGCTCGACAAGCCGGTCCACCGATGAGCGCTCACGCCCCCTCCCGGGTCACCAGCAAGCGACCACCCCTCCCACGAGCGCGCCCGACTCGTCAGGGGCGAGAGACCCGTCACCGGTCGAAGGCGGCAGGTCCCTCGCGACCAGCGTCCGCTCAGGGGCTGAAAACCAGCCCTCCTCATCACAGGCCCGGCGCGATGCTGAAAATCGCTCGGACCGCGTAGCCGTTGAAATTGATCAGCTGATAGCTCACCCCGGCTGGAATGAAGATGGACTCCTCGGGCTCCATGATCAGGCAGTCCTTGCGATCAGGGAAGTTGACCGTGATGGGACCCTCCATGCAATAGAGCACGAGATCACCTTGGTGGGACATGGGCTCGGAACAACGCGGCCCCTTACCACCCCCGGGCGGTACGATCATCTCACCCATGTGGGCGAGATCCGTGCTCACAGTGAATTTCATGAGCATGGGACTGTCGTTGCCCATGAGCGTGACCAGCTTCTCGCGGTCACCGATCCGATAAATATTGGTCGGATGGATCCGGGCCTTGACCCCATCGACCGGGAATCGGCCCAGGTCATCGGTGGTGGGTAGTGGATTGATTCCTGAACGGCCAGCAACGCTCGGGATCTCACTGTTCTTGCGACCCTTGAAGGTCTTTGTGTCATCCGCTACAGGAAAGATCTTCGGCGGAACATCCTCGCCCCACGCCTTGGGGGCGATGAAGAAGAGGATCCTGACCTTGTGGTTGGAAAAATTATTCCCCTGGTGCCACGTCTCCTGAGGAATGAGCAGGCCCTCATCAGTCTGCAACTCGATGTACTGGCCATAGTTGCTCTTCTGAACCACTGGCCCTTCAAGAATGTAATACATCTCATCGCCGGGATGGATGTCGATCGGCTCGAATGACGCCCCGGGCGCCAGTTCATAGATTCCGACGAGAAGAGTGTCGGTGGACACTATCAAGTAATTGTTGTCACTGGTGAATGCATTGTCCGGAGGATATATATGATGAAGGTAGTCAGTCCTCCTGATGAGAAGAGGTCTTTTCTCATCGGGCTCGAAAGGAAAGCGTTCGAGTACATCCTGGAATCTTGTCATGGCAGACTTCCAATCCTGTGTCGGTGATTCTGGTCGCATGACCAGAGCTATTCATCGGTATCGAGATCGAGTGTCTCGACGTCATCGAGATCCGTGTCCTGGGCAGATGAGCGCGTCGCCCTGGCAGAAGATCCCATCAAGTCGCTCAGGCCACCGACAACAGACGCTCCGCCCTCATCCCGGGCCGATCTCGGCAGGAGGAGTACGAGCATGCCCGCCGTCACGAATGCGGAAAACAGGAGAATCAGCAGGAACATGAGCGGATGGTTGCACAGCGGCAAGACGAAGAGTCCACCATGAGGCGCCTGCATCGTCAGCCCGGCGATGTAGCTGAGCGAGGCCCCGAACGCGCTGCCGACCATGAGCGATGGGATGACACGGAAGGGGTTGGCGGCGGCGAAGGGGATGGCGAACTCAGTGATCATGCCCACACCACCGACGAGCAGGCCGCCTACTGAGCCCCGTTCGGCTTTCGTGAACCGTTTAGGCGCGATCAGAGCGGCAATACCGAGACCGAGCGGAGGAGACATCGAGGCGATGAAATTCGCGGCCATGGGGGCCCAGTTACCGCTTTCCGCAGCGGCCAGGGCAAAGGCATAAGCCGCCTTGTTGACCGGACCACCCATGTCGAATGCGAGCATGGCGCCTTGAACGATGCCCAGTATCACCTTGGCACCACCGGACATATTGAGCAGCCAGGACTGCATGGTTTCATTGAGCCAGGCGAAGGGAACGCCGATGACGTACTGCATGAAGGCACCGATGACGACGACGCTCACGACGGGGATGATGAGCACTGGGAGCAATGATTGCAGCACTGCGGGCAACTTGATCTTCTTGAGCTGCCTCACCAGGTAGCCGGCGGCAATACCGCCGATGATGGCGCCGAGGAAGCCCGCCCCGAGCGAGCTGGCCATCGCCCCGGCCACGAAACCACCAACGATCGCGGGCTTGTCCGCCAGCGCGAAGGCGATGTAGCCGCCGAGAACAGCGGTCATGAGCCCCATCGAGGCCTGGCCCCAGGCATGGACATCGGCCCAGAATCCAGAACCGTCTCCAACATAGATGCCCCCGAAGGCAAACCCCAGTGCGATGAGGATGCCTCCCGCCACCACGAACGGGATCATGTACGAAACTCCTGTAAGGAGAGCCTGCATAAGCTCGCGGCCCTCTTTTTTCGCCCTACTCATTTTTCTTCCCCTCGATGAAGCCACGTTTCACTAGCGCTCGATAGAGTGCTTCAGGGCTTTGAATCACCTGATGAGGTGAAACTTTGACTGTTGCGTTCTTCCTGCTGGCAAATCTCTCGGCGTCCGAGATCGCGACATCATTGGCCAAGATGATGACATCGGCACTGGCTATGTCTTCCGGATCAAGTCTGTTCTCGATGCCCAAGGCACCCTGTATCTCGACCTTCAATTCGAGACCATGTCCCTGCGCGAGTCGTTCCAATGCTTCTGCCGCCATGTACGAGTGAGCAATCCCCGTTGCGCACGAGGTGACCGCGACTAGTCTCATCAACAACTCCTCTACACCATGCCGTCGAAGAGATCGACGACTTCATCGTTCCTTCGCGCACTCTCGAATGCGGCCAATAATTCCTTGTCCACGAGACTGCGTGCGAGTTTGGCAAGGACCCTGAGGTGCTCGTTGCCGGACCCTTCAGGCATGGCGATCACGAACACCTTGTCGACCTCGCCCTCCTCGCCATGTGATACGTAGTGCATGGGCGCTGCCAGCCGATAAATGCACACCGAGGCGTCCGAGACGCCCGCCGACCGAGTGTGCGGAATCGCTATCCCATTACCCATGTAGGTCGACCCCTCGCACTCACGCCGGTACAGATCTTGAACGAAGACCTCCCGGTCAACGATCCGTCCCGCCTCATCCAGGGTGGCCGCCGCTTGACGAACCAGATCATCGAAATCACTCGGCGGCCGCATGTCCAATCTGATGATGTCTGGGCTTACGACATCATGCTCGTCACTCATCATTTCGAGTCCTTCGGTACTCGAACCCATTGAGAAACGCGACGTAGAGTTTCTTTGCCTCAGCCTTCGTATGAACGTAGACTTTTTCGACCAGTTCGTGGTAAAATGTGGGTTTCCCTTCGGCCCGGTCCGCCTTGATGACTTCACCGGCGAACCGCGAGGATTCAACTGCCAGATAGGAGTAGTAATTCACCTTGGAAATACCGCCAGCCACTGCTCTGGTGATGTCTGACAGTGGAACACCAGAGCTGCCGTGCATGACCAGGGGGGTCTCCCCAGTGGCTTCACGCAGCCTCTTGAGATGTTCGAAATCAAGCTCGGGTTCTTCCTCGTAGATCCCATGTGAGGTGCCGAATGTGACAGCCAGTGCGTCAACTCCGGTTCGCTCTACGAACTCATGGGCGAGGTCCGGGTCCGTATACGTGATCGAATCACTCGAGCCGCCATGAGTGTCATTGAGCGTTGTGGGCATCTCGCCAAGCTCGGCTTCGACGCTGATTCCAGCTGGACGAACCATCTCGATGAAGGCCTTGACCCTGCTGACGTTTTCCTCGAACGTGAGTTTTGAGCAGTCATACATGACCGAGGTGAACCCGTTGTTGACACCACGCATGATGAAGTTCATTGATTCGCCATGGTCGACGTGCACGGCGACCGGCACTCCTGCGCGGCGTGCGTAGCCAATGAGATCCGGGGCGATCCGCTCGAGAGGGATGAGCGGATCGTGCACCTCGGCATGGTCGATGACCAGCGGTATGTTCACTTCTTCGGCCGCATCGATGAGCGCCCGCAGGTACGTCACGTTCGGGGCGTTGATGCAGCCCACTCCGTAATGGTTCCTCGTCGCGTCGGTCAGCATCTCTTCGAGGTTGACAAGCATGTTGGTCTCCTTGAGCAGGCGGACCTCACCCGTGGGGCCCGCCGGTTACCTCTGGCTGCAATATCTTGCAGTCCTGATAATACTGTCATCCAGGGGAGATGGCAAGGCGGAGCCGCATCCAACAGAGCATGGCTCCCGAATGGTTCGCCCGTCGCCATCGGCTCCAGCCCGGCACGGACTCTCCTGCGCAAGGACGTGTCGTAGCCAGAAGCTATTCAGCCGCCCGCACCCGCTGCGAGAGACTCGGCCACTCCGAGATCCGTGATGAGGACGTTCACCAAGCCCCCCCGCAGTGCCGACATGATCGCCTCGGTCTTCTCCGATCCTCCGCACACGGCAATACGCCGAGGGATCTTCCGCAGCTGACCAAGTTCCACCCCGATCACCCTGGCGTCGAAGGCTGATCGGATCGCCTGGCCTTCAGCGTCGAAGAAGCGGAAGCACACGTCGCCGGCTGCCCCAGCCTCCTCCAGCTCTTCCAGGTCACGGGCCGACGCGTAGGTGCCCCCTGGCCTCACCAGCGTCGAGGAGGACAGCGAACCGATACTCACCAGCGCAACGGTCACGGCACGCCAGCGAGACATGGCCTCGACCACACTGGGGTCAGCTGTCAGCGCGTCATGAACAGTTCTGTTCGTCGCCACACCTGGCGCTGGGATGACAACGGGTCTGGCACCCATCTTGGTGACGAACAGACCCAGCATCTGCGAGGCCTCGATCTGAGCGGCGGCGTGTCCAGCGCCGCCATCCAGCTGCACGACCTCATCGACTGTCACGTTCGCGGACCGGGGAAGCGCCTGAGCGACGCGCATGAGACTCTCACTCCACGCTGACACGCCAAGCACACAACCTGTCGTCAGACTGTTCTCAAGGTACGCGGCTCCAGCTGCGCCGAGCGAAGAGAGAACCTGCTCATGGGAGCCCCGCGCGTCAGTGACAACCACCTCGTCGAGCCCGTAAGCACGTTCGATCTGCTCCTCGAGCTCAGCATGAACGCCGGCGGGGAGCGACACGACTGTCCGCACTACACCGGTGGACGCGGCTTTTTTCAAAAGCCGCGAGACCTTCGACGCTGACAGATGCAGACGGGAAGAGATCTCGGTTTGGCGGAGCCCCTGCTCGTAGTACATGCGGGCGACCCTGACCATGAGCCTCGTCTGGTGAGCATCTGCGCGAGACGTGGGGGCTCTCATGCACTCACTTCCTCGGTTCCACTCGGCATGACGTCCTCCCTACGAACCCGCACGAAGATCACTGTCGATCCCCTCTCAGAATATGGTGTGGCGCTCGAGAACGAGCGATGCCCGGTTCGAAACGCGTCAGGGGGCTCGCCGACTGGGGACCAGCCGGCGAGCCCTCTGCCCCGGGTTCAGGCCGCCGCGCGTTCGCGCGCCTCCTTCGCGACCGAGACGAACGCCGCCGGATCGTGGGCGAAACGCCCCAGGAAGAGGCCGTCGATCGCCGGGTCGAGGGCGCCGAGCAGGCCAGGGCCGGCCGAGCCGCCGTACAGCAGGCTCAGGCCCGGCACGTCGCCCAGACCCTCGCGGATGCCGTTGCACACCGTCGAGACGTACCCGGAAGGAGCCGGGGCCGGGGCGCCGATCGCCCAGTGCGGCTCGTAGCCCAGCCAGACCTCGGCCGGCTGCGCACCGGCCAGGGCCGAACGCACCTGCGCGATGCACGCGGCTGCGGCCTCGTCCTCGCCGGAGCGCTCGGACTCGCCGATGCACAGCAGCGGGGTGATGCCGTTGCGGACCGCGGCGGCCGTCTTGGCGGCGATCATCGCATCGTCCTCGTGATAGATCGTGCGACGCTCGGCATGACCCACCTCGACGACCCGGGCGCCGAGGGCGACCAGATCGGCGCCGGACACCTCGCCGGTGCGGGCCCCGCGATCGTCCTGGCAGAGGTCCTGGGCACCGAGCGCGATGCCAGAGCCGTCCAGGATCGCCCCGGCCTCGGCGACGGTCAGGAAGTCGGGCAGCACGGCCATCCGTACGGCGTCCGACAGACCCTGTTCGGCCCCGACCAGTTCGACGAGCGAGCGGGCGTAGTCGAGCGTGCGGGCCCGTTCGAAGTACATCTTGAGGCTCACCGCGACGATCGGTGCACTCATGTCAGACCTCCTGCCCCCGGCGCTGCTCAGTGCCCGGCTTCGTACTCGCAGATGCGGGCGACCTTGACGCCGCTGCGCGAATCGGGGTCGAACTCATTGGCCAGATAGTTCTCGAGCAGGACCTTGGCGGTCTCGATACCGAGCACCTGGGAGCCCATGGCGATGAGATTGGCGTTGTTGGACAGCGTGGCGCGCTGAGCCTGGTAGACGTCGGCGACGCAGGCGCAGTAGGCGCCCCTGACCTTGTTGGCGGCGATCGAGACGCCGATGCCGGTACCGCAAACGACGACGCCGCGGTCGGCCTCCCCGGCCACGACGTCCTCCGCGACCCTGGTGGCCACATTGGCGTAGACCGGGTCGTCGGAGCCGTAGTCGACGACCTCGTGGCCGAGCTCGGCGGCCTTGACCATCAGGCCCTTCTTGAACTCGGTGGCGTTGGGATCGCAGCCGAAGATGAGCTTCATGTGATTTCCTCTCCTCGTCACAAACGGTGTGCGTGATTGGACTGGCGTCCGCAGGGCGGTTCCCCCGCTGAGACCGGCGCGGTTCGGGCGCCCTCTGCCGGCCCGACCGCCAATCCTATAGGATGACACGGCGGTCCGACCCACCGATGCGGAATGCAGCGGCCCGGTGGCGCTCAGGCCCGGGCGGCCCTGGCCCTCGCGTCGATCTGCATCTGCGAGTAGACGGCGGCCACCCGCGTGGACTCGACCATCGACTCGCCCTGGGCGATGCCCTTGCCGGCGATGTCGAAGGCCGTGCCGTGGTCGACCGAGCTGCGCATGAAGGGCAGGCCGAGGGTCAGCGTGACGGCGTTCTGGAAGTCCAGCGTCTTGCAGGCGATGTGGCCCTGGTCGTGGTACATCGACAGGATGGCGTCGTAGTGGCCGTCGAGGTTGAAGGCGAAGATCGCATCGGCCGAGTCCGGCCCGTGGGCGTTGATGCCGAGCGCCTGGGCGTCCTCGACGGCCGGGGCGATGTGCTCGATCTCCTCGGTGCCGAACAGGCCGCCCTCGCCGACGTGCGGGTTGAGGGCCGCGACGCCGATCGACGGGTGCTCGAGGCCGAACTTCTTGAGCTCGGTGTCGATGTTCTTGAGGAATCCGAGGATGCGATCGCGGTTGGCCAGACCGCAGGCCTCGCGCAGCGAGACGTGACGGCTGACGAAGAAGACGCGCAGCTTGTGCACGTTGAACATCGTCAGGGCGTACGGCGAGCCGGTGAGCCCCTGGTAGATCTCGGTATGGCCGATGTAGGGCACCTCGGCCCGCTTGAGGGCCGCCTTGTTGATCGGGGCGGTGGAGACGCCGTCGATGCGGCCGGCCATACCGAGCTCGATCGACTTCTCGATGTACGAGTAGGCGCGCCTGGCGGCGGCGACCTGGACCGTGCCGAACTCGATCCTGGCGTCGGGCTCCACGCCAGGATCGAGCAGGTCGATGGTGCCGTACTCGTTCCCGGCCTGCTCGGGCTCGGCGATGACGTTGAGGTTCAGGTCCCCGGTGCCCTGGATCTCGGCGGCCCGCTGCAGGGAGTCGGCGCTGCCGATGATGAAGGGGTCGCAGATGTCGTAGATCCGCTCGTCCCGGATGGTCTTGAGGGTGATCTCCGGGCCGATGCCGGCCGGATCGCCCATGGTGATCGCCATGACGGGCTTACGCGTTCGCGTCATGAGTGCGCATCCTTTCGTCGAGGATTCGGTTGACGGACTGGACGGCGGTGACCTCGGTTCCGGTCAGGCCGCCCTTGCAGACGACGGGCAGGCCCTCGAAGGGGCCGCCGGTGATGATGCCCTGGTCGATCTGCGGGATGACGTAGTCGACGAGGGTGATGCCCTTGGCCTCGAAGGCCTCGCAGCTGGCCACCATGACGTCGCCACCGGTGAGGTACAAGCCCGCGCAGTCCTGCCTGCCGATCACGTCGAGGACGCGGCGGGCCAGGGCGCCGAAGCGGACGGTGAGCCGCTTGGCCGGCTCGGGGCCGGTCAGACCGGACAGCTCCTCCATGACGGCCTTCGGGGTGGTGACCCCCTCGTAGACGGTGTCGAGCGCGCAGATCATCACGCGCGGCGCGGTGGCGGCCTCGTCGAGCAGGCGGCGGGCCTGCGCCTCCGCCTTCCGGCACTCGGCCTCGTAGACGTCGTTCCTCCTGTCGAGCATCGCCAGAACGTCGACCGAGAGCGTGACGGCCCCCGGCGCCCGGGCGAGCCTGGTGATCTGGTCGTGGGTCACCCTGGTGGCGCTGCTGGCCACGGCGAGCACGGTGCCCGTCTCGCCCGGGACCGGGTCGATGCGGGTGACGCGCTGGGGGATCTCGGCGGGGCTGATGGCCCCCGAGTGCACCGCGACACGATCGGTGAACGGGCCCGGGTCGACGCAGACGATCGGCCAGCCGAGGTCGACGACGGCCTGGGCGATCTGATCGACGTCGTCGATGCTGAGCGCATCCATGAGGAAGACCCTGGTGCCCTCGCGGCGCAGTTCGACGAGCTCGTGCTTGATGGCCTGCCTGCCGGACATGACGGGCGTGATGCTCACATGACCGAGCTTGGCCTTGAACTGCCCCCGGAAGAGGGTGGGCAGATGGGCCTGCAGCACCGGTGTGCGCACGTCCTGCGCCACGCCGGTACGGGTCAGGAGCACCGAGTCGATGAGCGAGTAGCCCTCCAGCACGACGCGCCTGGACTGCGGCATGGCGGGCACGATGACCGCCATGCGGTCGGGGCCCAGCGCCGAGAGCATGCCCTCGACCTCGGAGCCGACACCACCGCGCACCGTCGTGTCGATGCGCTTGGCGAACATCCGGGCGCCCTGGTCCCGGAGTGCCCCGGTCGCCTCGCACACCCTCTCGAAGGCCGCCCCGGCCGGCATGGCCCGTGAATCGGTGCTGACGATCGCAGCGGCATTGTCGGGCAGGGACGTCGTCCCGACATGGGACGGGTCGAAGAACACGGTGGCGGGCACGCCCTCGCGGGCGATGAGGGCACCGACCGTCGTCCCGCCCGTCAGGTCGTCCGCGACGATTCCGACGTTCGCCATCTGGCAGCACCTCCTTCGCGGGATTCCATCGTTGCAGACATCAGGCCCCGGCCCCGACCCGCGCCTTGGCGCGCGGGCGCCCCTCGGTGAGGGTCAGGATCAGCACGAGGCCGATGATCAGGACCACGATGAAGTAGCTGAAGGCCACCGTGTAGCTGCCGGCGAAGGCGTCGAGCAGGACACCGACGATGATCGGGGCGAAGAAGCCGCCCAGATTGCCCCCGGAGTTGATCACGGAGATGGCGAAGGGGTAGGTCTCGTCGGTCGTCAGGTTCATCGCGTAGGCGGTGAACATGGGCCAGCCGATGTTCAGGAAGAAGCCGGTCAGGACCAGCGAGCCGACGACCAGGACGGTGTTCTGCGGGACGACGAGCACGACGACCATCATGACGGCGGTCATGAGGGCGGTGATCAGCATGGTGGGCTTGCGGCGACCGCGGAAGACGCGGTCGGAGACGACGCCGCCGATGAGGGCGCCGACCAGGCCGCCGATCGACGGGGCGGAGGCGACGAGGCCCATCTTGATGAAGGTGTAGCCGCGGGCGGCCACCAGATACGAGGGGATCCAGGTGAGCATGCCGTACAGCACGTTGTTCATGAAGAAGTAGGCGATGGTGTTGCCCCAGATGTTCCACGAGCGGAGGATCTTGCCGTTGGTGTCGAGCGGCTTGACCTCCCGCAGCCGGATCAGGCGGTCCAGCCAGCCCATGTCGCCGAAGTCGGCGTCCTTCTTGGCCTCGGAGACGCTGGTGTCGTTGATGTGGGCCAACTCGGCCGCATTGACCCGCCTGGACTCACCCGGATGGGTGCGCTGGACGAGGAAGAAGACGATGGCCATGATCACGCCCGGGATGGCGAACCAGTGGAACACCGCGCGCCAGCCGTGGGCGTTGGCCAGGGCGACGGCGATGATCGGCACGATGATCGGCGCGAACTGCGTCGAGGCGATGTAGACGCCGGTGGCGGTGCCCTTCTCCTTGGGCGGGAACCAGGCGTTCACGGTGGAGGTCATGCCGACGGGGGTCGGGCCCTCCATGAGGCCGAGCAGCAGGCGCATCACGAGCAGCGCAACCGCGGTGGTCGCGAATCCCATGCAGAAGGTGATGAGCGAGAAGAGCAGGACGGCCAGCGAGACGATGTGGCGGGTGCCCTTCTTCGTCATGACGAGGCCGGCGGGAATCTGCGAGACCGCGTAGCCGAGGAAGAAGAAGCTCGAGATGGCGCCCGAGGCGAAGTTCGAGATCTCGAACTCGCCCTTGATCATCGGCAGGACGGCGCCGATGTTGGAGCGGTCCGCCATGCAGACCACGTAGGTGATGAAGATGACCGCGAGGACGACCCAGCGGTAATGCGTGGGTCTGGCGGTCGCGATGGCTGTCGACGATGACATGCACGTACCCCATTTGAGTGATGAACGGTGTGGAACGGTTCGGGATGGGTTCCCGAAACATCACATAGACTACACAAATTCCCGAAAAAAGTCGCGAGAAGGAGGAAAAACAAGCAAAAACGGGAAAATGTCGCATCTGCGACATCGTCGCGTTACACTGGGGAGACCGCACCGATGAGGCCCCGCGCCAGCGGTCCCACGGATCCAGGAGCCATCGCATGACGAGCGGACAGTCGAGCCGGCCGCGCAGGGCGCTGCGCCCCGTCGAGCGCGCGCGCCTGGCCGACGCGGCCGAGCTGTACTGGGTGCGGGGCAAGAAGGTCGAGGAGGTCGGGACCGAGCTCGGCGTCTCGCGCTCCACGGTCTCGCGCATGCTGGCCAGGGCCCGCGAGACGGGCGTCATCCAGTTCATCGTGCACCACGAGGAGAGCCCCACCGACCAGTTGCGCCGCGAGGTCGAGCAGCGCTACGGGGTGCTCGCGGTCGTCGCCCCCATCGAGCGGCCCGGAACCGCTCGGGCGCGCATGCTGGCCGTCGCCGGCCAGACCGCCGCCTGGCTGGACGCCTTCATCCGGCCGGGCGTCGTCCTCGACGTCGCCTGGGGCAGCACGGTCGAGAACATCTCGCTGCAGCTGCGCCCGCACCCCACCCCCGGCATGCAGATCGTCCAGCTGCACGGCTCGGGCAATGTGGCCACCCTCGGCACCAACTACGCGAACCTCATCCTGGACCGCATCGGCAGCGCCTTCGACGCCCGGGTGCACTACTTCCCCGTACCGGCCTTCTTCGACTCGGCCAGTACGCGCGCCGCGATGTGGCGCGAGAAGTCCATTCAGCAGGTCCTGGACCTGCGGGCCAGGGCCGATCTGCTGCTGACCAGCGTCGGCACGCCCGATGGCGAGCTGCCCGGCCACCTGTACGATTCCGGCTACCTGACCAGCGCCGACCTGGAGCAGATGGAGCGCGAGCACGTCGTGGGCAATCTGGGCGGCATCTTCTTCCGCACCGACGCGAGCACCGACCGCATCAGCGTCAACGAGCGCTCGACCGGTCTGCCCTTCGACGAGCTGCGCCGCATCAAGCGGCGTCTGCTCGTCGTGGCCGATCCGGCCAAGTCCCCGGCCATCCGCACCGTCCTGGGCGCCGGGCTCATGACCGATGTCGTCCTGGACGCCGCGACGGCGCAGGCCATCGTCGACGGCTGAGCGCCCCCGGCCGGGCCCGGGGCCCGTCAGACGCGGGCCGAGAGGAATTGCAGGACGGACTGGAAGAATCGACGGCCGTCGAGCGAGGTGCCGACGAGCTCATCGACGTTGTGCTCGGGATGGGGCATGAGGCCCACGACGTTGCCGCCCTCGTTCGTCACACCGGCGATGTCGGCGCGCGAACCGTTCGGGTTGTCGAGGTAGCGGAAGGCGACCCGGTCGTTGTCCTCGAGGGACTTCAGAGTGTCGTCGTCGCACGTGTAATTGCCCTCGCCGTTCTTCAGCACGATGCTGATCTCCTCCCCGGGGGCGAAGGCGCAGGTCCACGCGGTGTCGCTGGTCTCGACGCGCAGCCGCTGCTCGCGGCAGACGAACCTGCGATGCTCGTTGCGGATCATCGCCCCGGGCAGCAGATGCGACTCGCACAGTACCTGGAAGCCGTTGCAGATGCCCAGGACGGGCAGGCCCCTGCCGGCCTCCGCGATGACCGGCCCCATGACCGGCGCGAAACGGGCGATGGCACCGCAGCGCAGATAGTCGCCGTAGCTGAAGCCACCGGGCAGGACGACCGCGTCGACGCCCCGCAGGTCGTCGGACGCGTGCCACAGCCCGACCGGCTCGGCCCCGCAGATCCTGACGGCGCGCAGCGCGTCCTGGTCATCGAGGGTGCCGGGGAAGGTGACGACGCCGATCCGCGCCATGTCAGTCCTCCTCGACGCGGACGGTGAAGGCCTCGATCACGGTATTGGCCAGGATCTTCTCGGCCGCGTCGCGGATCTGGGCCAGACGCTCGTCGGTGACGCCGCCGGCGACCTCGATCTCGAAGCGCTTGCCCTGCCGGACGGACAGGCCGTCGAAACCGAGGCGCTTGAGCGAACCGGTGATGGCCTTGCCCTGAGGATCGAGGATCTCGGGCTTGGGCATGACGTCCACAACAACTCGTGACATGGCCAGAACCTTACTGTGCCGGCCTGCTCAGACCGCCAGGCGCCCGCCGGTCAGACGCTCGTAGGCCTCGAGGTAGCGCGCGCGGGTGGTCCGGACGACCTCGTCCGGCAGCGCGGGGGGCCTGGTGCCCGGGTCGCGGCTCCAGCCGGAGCCGCTGAGCAGCCAATCGCGCAGGTACTGCTTGTCGAAGCTGACCAGCGCACCGTCCTCCTCGTAGGCCCGGGCGTCCCAGAAGCGGGACGAGTCGGGCGTCAGCGCCTCGTCGGCCAGCATGATGCTCCCGTCCGGGAGCTTGCCGAACTCGAACTTGGTGTCGGCCAGCACGATGCCCCGCCCGCGGGCGACCGGCTCGGCGGCGCGGTAGAGGGACAGCGTCAGATCGCGGATCCGCTCGCCGTCGTCGGGGACCTCGAGGCGACCGATCATCTCGTCGAAGGCGACGTTCTCGTCGTGCTGGCCGACGGGGGCCTTCATGGCCGGCGTGAAGATCGGCTCGGGCAGCCTGGAGCCGTCGTGCAGGCCCTCGGGCAGGCGCACGCCGCAGACCGCGCCGGTGGCCCGGTACTCCCGCCAGCCGGAGCCGGTGAGATATCCGCGGGCCACGCACTCGACGGGGATCATGTCGAGCTCCTGCGCGACGATCGCGCGGCCCTCGACAGGCTCGGGCACATCGGTACCGATCACATGGTTCGCGACAATGCCCGAGAGCCGGTCGAACCACCACAGGGAGAGCTGGGTGAGGACGACGCCCTTGTCGGGGATCGTGGGGTCGAGGACGCGGTCGAACGCCGAGACGTTGTCGGTGGCGACCATGAGGATGCGTCCGGGCCGGTCGGGCAGCGAGTAGAGCTCGCGGATCTTGCCGGCGTGGATGAGGGGCAGACCGAGATCTGCGTACTGGGCACCAGTCACGGACCCATCCTATCCGGGGCCCTGCTGGCCGGCCCCGCGAGCCGGGGCGCCGGGGACGGCCGTGGCCGGGGTCAGCGACGGTCGATGCCCAGCTCGTTGAAGGGACCGATCCCCTCGAGCTGCTTGACGAGCACGCTGGAGGCGGCGACGAACTGGAGAGCCTCGACGGTGTAGCGCCCGAGCAGGCGGTGCGGCTCGTGGAGGATGCGCCAGGCCCAGCCCATGCGCAGCCGGTGCACCCAGTCGGGGAAGTACTGCTCGGCGCGGCCGAGCTGATCGATCCAGCCGCCGGCGGTGGTGACGGCCGCATCGGGCAGCCACTCGTGGACCTGCAGGGCGACCCGCTCCTGCAATCCGGCCCCCAGGCCGACGATGACCAGGCGCGGGTTGAAGCCGGTGAGACTCGACGGGTCGGCCTGCAGGGCACTCAGCTCGCCGTAACCGTCGAAGGCCATCGTGGGGCGGCCGCCCAGGCGCCTTGCGGCGGTGTCGGCCGCGACACCGGGGGCCGCGCCGATGAGGGCGACCGGGTCGCCCGGGGCCAGGACCTCGTCAAGGATGATCGGCAGCACCAGATCGGCGGAGCTGCGCCCGAATCTGTGGCCGTGCCGCGTCAGCACCGCCTGCAGGAGCGTGCCGTCGAAGCCGATGAGCTGCATCTGGGACAGGGCGGGCGGATCGGCGTGCAGAAGCGACCAATGGTTCAACCAGGTGACCACTGAACCCGGCCGGCCCGCCTCGCGCGCGAAGCGCGCGAGGAAGGCTCGGTCCAGACCGCCGCCCGTACGCCGATCCGTCATCCGTCAGCGCTCCAGCGTTGCCGTCGCGTCGAAGGTGAGCGAGGGCGTCGTCCGGCGCTTGGTGTGGGTCTCGACGCTGATGCGGTTGACGCCCCTGGTCAGCTTCGAGGAGTCCAGCTCGATGGTGAGCATGTTCTCGTCCTTGCCCGCCTCGGCGGTGGTCACCTCCTGCGTGGCGCTGTCGGTGAACCTGATCATGTTCTCGGGCCTGCCGTCGTTGTCGGCGTCCACGGAGCACAGGCGCAGGCGACCGACCTCCGTGCCGTTGACGTAGACCACGGCGCCATCGTCCGCGCGGACCTTGAGGGTCAGCTTGGTGGTGTCGCCGACGGCCCCCAGGTCGATGTCGCGGCTGAAGTAGGCGGTCTCGGCCACGTCCTTCTTGAGCGGGGTGTTGATCGTGCTGTTCTCGTCGTCCCAGCCGATCGGGCCCCTGCCGGTCTTCCACTCGTCCAGATCGGCGTCCTTGTTCCAGCCGTCACCGGCCGCAGTGGCCTCGTAGCGGTAGGACCACTCGGAGGCGGCGGGGATGACCTCGCCGGTCGCGGTGGCGGCATCGATCGGCTCGAGCGACTCGCCGGCGACCGGGTCGGCGGGCTCCGTGGACCCGTCAGCAGCAGGCCCGGTGGACTCGGCGGTCGTCGGATCCGTGGACTCGGCGGTCGTCGGATCCGTGGTCGGGTCGTCGGCCACGGGCGGGTCGTCGGTCGCGGCGGCCCGGTCCTCAGCCGCCGCGGCGGGGCCGTCGATGCGGGTGACCATGGCCTGCATCGTCATGGACGAGCTGGCGCGGTAGTTCACGTGCGTCTCGACGGCGATGGTGTTCTTCCCGTCGACCAGGGCCGAGGCGGGAACGGTCACGACGGAGCGGTCGGCACGAGCGGCGGAGGTCCTGACGATCGCATTGGCGCGGGTGTCGGACTTCACGGCGCCGGCATCGATGCGAGTGCGGCCGACCTCGACGCCGTTGATGTAGACCACCGCGCCGTCGTCGGCGACGTACGAGACGGACACGCCCCCGGTGGCGGAGGCGTCGTTCACGGTGAACGAACTGCGGAAGTAGGTCGTGATCGGGCGCTTGGCGGCCGGGGCCGGCGTGATCGTCGTATTCAGCGCGGAGTCGCCGTAACCCATCGGGGCCGAGCCGGTGCTCCAGCCGGAGTCGTCGTAGCCGCTGCCCGCCCAGTCGTCGGCCGGGACGGTGGCGCTGGACAGGTAGGACCAGGTGCCGGTGTCCTCGAGCAGGACCGGGTTGGAGTCGTCGGATGCACCGGTGCTCGAGGCGGTGACCACGGCCGAGGAGGCGCTGATGTTGCCGTTGTCATCGACCGCGCGGACGAAGTAGCGCTGGTTGCCGGCGCGCGGAACGGCGACCGATGCGGAGGTCGTGGTGGCGACCGTGCGGTCGTCGAGCAGGACCTCGTACTTGGTGGCGCCGGAGACGGCGTTCCAGGCCAGGGTCACGCTGTCGGTGGTGGAACCGGTGATGCGCAGCAGGCTCGGGGCCTCGGTGGGCGTGTTGTCGCGCGGGCCGTAGAGGGCGAAACCGCCGTTCCACTGCCGGCTGGTGGTCGAGGTGTACGAGCTGTTGAAATCACCGCCGGTCCACAGGACGCCGCTGTCGGCGACCTTGAGCGCCCAGGCGCCGGTGGATCGGGTGGAGCTCAGCCTGTACGGCGTCCAGTCGAGCTGCTTGCCGGTGGCCGAGTCCCAGGCGCCGACCCAGGTGATCGGATCGGAGGCGGTCCAGGCCTGGTGGGGCAGGTCGTCCCAGCTGTAGGCGTCCTGGTAGGCGAAGTCGGAGCAGTGGCAGGACGCGTAGGTGACGTTGTTCCTCGACTCGATGGCCTGGATGTCGCCGCCGTTGGCCAATGTGATCGAGCCGGACCGGCGGGTCATCGTGGCGGTGTCGTAGCCGAACAGGTTGTGCTCGGAACCGCCGAAGTAGACATTGCCCCCGATGACGTTGACGGCCTGCTGGTAAGTCTTCTTGGGGTACCGGTACTTGTAGAAGTCGGTCGTGACCGAGCTGACGAAGTCGAACGAGGTGTCGACCGCGGCGCCGGCGCTCGTGGAGATCGAGGCCGCCCACCGGACGCTGGTGGACTGCGACTTCGAGAAGTAGCCGCCGGCGAAGTACTTGCCGGTGGCGGCATCGACGGCGGAGCCCCAGACCGAGCCGTTGAACTCCGGGTTCCAGGAACGATCCGGCTTGCCGGTCGCCGAGACGCGGGCGGCGGCCCGGCCGTAGGAGTTCGACACGCCCTGGCCGGACAGGTGGGTGAAGGCGCCGCCGAGGTAGATGTAGGTGCCGTCGGTGGCCAGCGTCTTGACGGTCAGGGTGCCGCTCGACAGCCGGTTGACGACCTGGAGGTCCCAGGACTCGTCCACCGCACCGGTGGTCGGGTCGATGACGACCGTGCCGGAGTGGGCCGAGCCATTGACGGTGGTGAAGTCGCCGGCGACCAGCAGTTCGCCATTGGGCAGGGCCATCAGGTCGTGGACCTGGTTGTTGAAGTCGAAGGTGAGCGAGCTGTTCCACTCACCGGTATCCGCGTCGAACGCGGCCAGGGCCTTCGTGGTGCGGACCCCGCCGGCCGAGCCCTGCTGGACGCCGGTGAAGTTGCCGCCCACGAACATGGTGCCGCCGACCTGGGCGAAGGCCTGCACCTGGATGCTGCCCTCGGCGACCGAGCCGGTGAGGTTGCCGCTGACCCCCCAACTCGTCTTCTGGGCGTACTCGGATGCGGCGTTGTCGGTGCGCGAGGGGATCGCGGCCGTGCCGGAGTCGGCGATGGTGGTGAAGCCGGCGTCGGTGGAGGTGATCTGCGGGCGGAGGTACACCTCGGAGAACGGCATGTAGTCGCCGTCGCTCCCCAGCCGCCGGATGAAGGTGCCACTGCCCTTGGCCGAGTACTTCGAGTACGCCCAGCCGGTCTCGTAGTTGTTGACCGAGCGCGAGCGCACATCGAGCGACTGGGCGCATCTGTACCAGTAGCAGTCGACGAGCAGTTGCTTGTCCATGGTGGTGGCGCTGCCCCAGCTCCCCTCGTCGAAGCGGTACTGGAAAGTGGTGTAGGACTTGAACGGCCAGACCCAGCCCTGCGCCTGAGCGGGCTTGATGTCGAGGGTCTGCCACTTGGTGCCCTGCGCATCGGCCGCGCGCACGACGCGGTAGCCCTCGTCGAGGCTCGAGACCGGCTGGTCGTTCAGCAGGCCGTCGACCGTTGCGGCCGGCAGCTGGGCGACGTCGACGTTGTTCCCGGAGCGGTCACGGGTCAGCAGCAGGGACTGATCGCCCCAACCCTGGTTGTAGGTCTGCCAGCCCTCACGGCCGCGGCCGATCATGACCCAGCCGCCTCCGTCTGTGGTCTGATCGCAGAAGAACTGGCCGGGGGCATCCATGGCGGGTGTCTGCAGCCAGTAGGTGCCATCGGCCGAGCTGGGATCATTCTGCTTGATCTCCCAGCAGGAAGCGGCAGCGGTGGCCTCGGTCCTGCCGTCGTGGGCGAGAGCGGTGGCGCTGGTGACAGCGGGAGCCGCGTCGCCGCCGGAGTCCGCGGCCGGATCGGCGACGGCTGGAGAGGGATTCGACATGATCGATGCGGCGATCATGAGCGGAGCGGCGAGGATCGCCCCGCACTTGCGGAGGTGTCGCATTTCTTCCTCGGGGTGAGAATGGCACAGTCCTGGGACTGCATGACACCCCAACTATGCCACCCTTACGGGACCACGTGAAACTGTTGCGAAGATTGGATCAAGCTGAGTGTTCGCTGTGAAATCACCCTTACGGGTGGCCCTTACTGCCTCCGGGTCTTCGACCTCACCATTGAATCCAGCCCCGACAAGTGCAGGGAGTCCTTCATGAATCTGCACATGACGACGAGGCAGGCCCCTGCGACGACGATCCCGATGCCCATGCCGAGGAAGGAGTCCCGGCCGAGCACGAGAGCGACGAGCCCCGCTGGGATGCCGACGCAGACCCCGACACCCACCAGGGGACGCAGCACATCGGCGAGGTTCGGACGCACGTCGAGGAAGTGGACGACCTGTACCGTGGCCAGCGCCGCATCGACGACCATGCACACGGCCCAGCTGAGTGCGGCGCCGTTGATGCCCAGGACCGGGATGAGCACGAGGTTGCCCACGACGTTCGTCGCCAGGGCGATGGCCTTGTTGAAGGCCGCCCAGCCGCTCCGTCCGCTCATGATGAGCAGCGAGTGGATGTTGCCGGCGCAGAAGGTGACCATCGCCCCGCAGCACAGGATCACCAGCACCCACGAGCCGGAGCGGAACTCCGGGCCGAGGACCAGCATGAGGCACGGCGAGAAGATCGCCATGAGCAGGTGAATCGGAGTGGCGAAGAGCACCAGCCAGATCGTCGCCGTCGAGTAGAGGGCGCGCAGCTCCTCGAACCTGCCGGTATGCATGAGCCTGCTGAACTGCGGCGACACGACGATGCGCAGGGCCGTGTCGACGATCAGGCCGGCCTGGATGTATCGGCTGGCACCCCCGTAGACGCCGGCCGCGCCGTTGCCTGCGAGAACGCCGACGATGAGGACGTCGAGCCAGGTCAGGCCCTGTTCGAGAGCGGCCGAAAGGGTGCGCGGCAGGGCGAAGCCCATGATGGACCGGCGACGTTCCCGGACGGGCCAGCGGGGCTGGGGACCGGTCAGCTCCTCGGCGGGCAGGTGGCGGATCAGCAGGAGCCAGCTGACCAGCAGGACGACGGCGAACGGCAGCGCCCACGAGACCGACACGACGGTCAGCGAGCCGCCCATGGCGACGACGGCGGCGACGAGCACCGGGCGCAGCACCGGCAGGGTGACGTTCTGCACCAGGACGTACTCGCGCATATTGCCGAGGGCCCGCAGGGCGGCAGCGGCGACGACCGTCAGCGAGCCGAGCGGGATGAACCACATGACCGCGCGGACGGCGTCGAGCACCGACGGGTCGTCCGAGCCCCAGATGAAGGGCGCGACGAGCTCGAGGACGAGTACGACGCCGACCGAGATGACGATCGTCAGGACGCCCATGTAGGTCAGGCAGGCGCGTATCTCCTCCGGGCGGTCGACGCGCAGGCGCGGCATGAGGTAGATCGCGGCCGAGTCGAAACCCAGCTTGGCCATGGCCATGACGAGGGAGAAGACGCCCGTGGCCTGGGTGACGACGCCCGAGCCGGCCGAGCCGAGGAGGCGGGCCAGCAGCACGGAGAACAGGAAGCCGAGGACGGCGCTGAGAGCGGCCCCGGCGAAGCCGATGATGCCGCCCCTGGCCAGCGCGGTGCGGTTCTCAGCATGCCCGGTCATTCGAACAATCCGTTCTGGGGTAGCATCTGAGGCCGAGCTCCCCCGCTACCCGACTGGTTGGTGCCCCACATCATGACTGTTCGTTCCCGCAGACCGCTGATCGCCCTCGTGGTCGTCGCAGCGGTCCTGGTGCTCGTCCTCGCCGCGCTGATCGTCAGGTCCGTGGCTCGGGTGACGCCCGAAGAGGCCGCCGAGGACGAGAGCTCCTCGTCCGGCATCTCCGTGTCAGCAGTCCCGTCCGAGACCGTCTCGCCCGTGCGCACCGCACCGGTCACCCCCCTGTCCGGGGAGGCGGCCGCCGATGCGACGCTCGACGCGTTGACCCGCACGGCCACCGCGCTGTCCGACCCGGGCAATCCCGCCGACCTGTCCGATGTGCTCACCGACGGCGAGCTCAGTTCGTACCAGGCGCAGGCCGACGAGTTCCTGGCCACCGGCGTGCACCAGAGCGGCGCTCCGACCATCGAGAACGCGCGCATCACGAGCGTGTCCGAGGACGGGACCGGCATGAGCATCGAGGCCTGCGTGGACTCCTCGTCCGTCCAGGTGCTCAACGACCAGGGCGCCGACCTGCACGCCTCCCAGCCGAAGCGTTCGTTGACCATCTTCACGCTCACGAATCCCGACGGCTCCTGGAAACTCGCCAGCGAGAGCTTCCCCGACGATCCGACGTGCTGACCAGTGGCGCGGGACGGGCGATCTCGCCCGTCTCGCGCTGGCGCACCATGAGGGCGATGGCGACGAGCGAGATCATCATGCCCGTCGTCATGCCGTAGTAGAACGATTCGACAAGGGTGGCCGCGGCGACGCCGCCGAAGACCGCCCCGAAGGCGTCCTTGCAGCGCCAGGCGTACACGGCCGCCGCGATGAACGTGCCCACGAACAGGGCCGCGCCGACGATGCCGTACGAGAACAGGACCGTCCAGAACTGACCCTGGGTGCCCAACGAGGGCAGCCAGGACGAGGCGGACGGGCGCGGCGCGCCGAAACCGAGCAGCGGCGAGGACCAGACCTCGTTGACCGTCTCGAGGTAGTTGATGAGGCGGTCCTCGGTGGAGGTGCTCTCCTCGACACGGCTGAACAGCGACCTGCCCATCGGCGAGACGACCCATGCGGCGATGGCGAGCACGGCGAGGCCGGCTCCGGCGAGCACTTGGCGCACATGGCCGGCGCGGGCCTGCTGGACGCCCACCCATACGACGATGATGGCCAGGCCGGCGAGCATGCCCCGGTTCTGGGTGGCGGCGGCCGGTACGAGCGAGACGACGGCCAGGATCGTCACGGGCCAGCGGCGCCCGGAGCGCTCGCCCCACAGCAGCGCGGCATAGGCCAGCACGATCGGGAAGATGAGCGAGAAGACATTGCCCCAGGTGTTCGCGTAGACGAAGGGGGCGCTCGGGCGCGGATCGGTCCTGATCCAAGAGGTCTCGTCCCACTGGGTGGTGGAGCGGTAGACGAAGTCGTGGATGAAGCTGTTGGACTTCAGGGCCCCGGGCAGGACGTAGGACAGCGGAGTGCTGATCTGGAGCTCGGGGGCCACCATCGCCAGGAAGCCGCCGAGCGCGGTCGACAGCAGGAACCAGGTCATCGTCTGCCCGTAGGCGCGCAGCGTGATGGTGCGGCGGGCGTTGTAGGCGTAGAACGCGAAGACGGTGGCCGCCAGCAGCATCGCCAGGCGGTAGAGCGCGCCGATGACGCGGCCGATCGTGTCGCACTCGATGATCGAGATCGTCGCCCAGAGCAGGAAGAAGGCCCAGATGGACCAGCCGTGGGGGAAGCGGAGTCCCCTGCGGAACACCATGATCGCGAGCATGACGACGGCCATGATCGGCCAGACCATGTCGCCGATGCCGACGAGCCACCAGAGGATGTAGCCGGCGAAGGGCACGATGAACGGCCACGCCGGCAGGTCGGCGGCCCCGCTGTGCGGCATGCCCGCGATCATCTCGGCCCCGGCACGACGCCAGCGGCCGCGCCCGGGCCTGTCGCGCGGTCTCATCGCAACCGCCTCGCCGACCAGGCCGACCTCGCATAGCGCCCCGGCCCCTCGAGGAAGCCCATGATCTCGGACCTGGTGAGGAAGCCGGGCGTGTCCTTGTCCGAGCCGGCGACCCGATCCGAGCCCGGCCTGAGCCGGGCGACGACGCCGGGCACGCGCCCGGCCAGCGCGAGCAGCGTACCGGGGCGCTCCAGTACCGACTTGACGAGCAGCGCCGCCATGCCGGAGCCGTTGCCGCGGATCTGGGCGTCCAGACCCGCGACGTCGCGGCGGTGGCGGTGGTGCAGTACCGCATCGGGGGTGTGGACGATGACCCATCCGGCGCGCAGGACGCGCGCGAACATGTCGAGGTCCTCTCCCCCACGGGTCGGCGTGCCCGCACCGAGCGAGACGTCGAAGCGGCCGGCACCGGCCAGCGTCTCGGCGCGGTAGGCCATGCAGACGCCGGCGCCGACGCGGGCGGTCGTCATCGGGTACAGCGGACCGCCCTCGCCGAGCGCGCCGAACCTGCGCACCGCGCGCGGGACCGGGCCGACCGCCCATACGCGCGGGGCCCCGTCCTTGGGGAACCCGCCGCGCGACTCGAACCAGCGCTGGGCCCGGTAGCGCAGCTCGGCCGGCAGGGCCACGCCCGTCGTCGCACCGATGACGCGCCCCGGGTCGGATGCGAACGGATCGAGCAGGGCGACGAGCCAGCCGGGGTCGACGAGGGCGTCGTCGTCGGTGAAGGCGATGAACGGGCGCCGTGCGGCCGCCACTCCGGTATTGCGGGCCCGCGACAGGCCGGGCACGGGCTGTTCGACGATGCGCATGCGCGCGTCCTCGATGCCCTCCAGCGCCCGGCGGGTGCGCCCGGCGGCCGGGGCGTTGTCGACGACGATGAGCTCGAAATCCGGGTGCGTCTGGCCCAGCAGGGCCTCGACGGCCGGGCGCAGCAGATCGCAGCCGCCCGTCGTGCACAGGACCACCGAGGCGCCGAGCGCAGCGCCGGCGCCCTCGTCCCAGGCGCGCTCGGCGGCTCGCGGCAGCGCCTGCACCTGAGGGGCGGCGGCGACGCCCCGGTCGTGGGCGACCGTGACGACGCCGGCCGTGCGGGCGCCATCGCGCACGAGCACGAGGGCCGAGGCCTGGCCGAAATCGCTGACGGTCCTTACCGCACCGGTAGCACGGTCCAACTGGACGATGCGCGAGCCGGCCTCATCGATCTCGTCGAGCTGTTCGTCAGCGGCCGCCATGGGTCCTCCCGCGGCCCTGACGGATGTCGACCGGCCAGGCCCCGTAGCCGGACTGTTCGACGTACCTCGGCTGCTCGCCGTACCTGGGCCCGTCGAAGGGCACCGGCTCGCCCCGGGTCGCGGCGCCCGGGGCGAATCGTGCCGCGGTCCACCCGTCGCCGCCCGCCCCGTCGATGACGGAGGACCGCTCGAACGAGGGGACCTCGCCGTCGAGCAGGACCAGGCCGACGACATCGCGGTTGGCGACGTCGAGCTGTTCGAGCAGGCCGTGCAGCTCGGCGAGGGGGGCTCCGGTGGAGGTGCCGATGAGGATGCGGCCACCGACACCGAGCTGCTCCACGACCTCGGCGAGGGGCATGCGGCAGTCGACGAGGACGGGGGCGGCGGCGTCCTGGGCTCTGCGGGCCCGCCCGAGAGCCCGGTTGAAGGCCAGCGCGCGGGTGTCGCCGCCGTCGGCCAGGACGATGAGATCGGACTCCTTGCCGATGGCCAGGGCGGCCACCTGGGCGGGGGCGTCCCACTGGGTCGCGGCGCCGGCCTCGATCTGGGCCCCCCACACGGGCAGCCCGGTCAGGTCGGAGAGCTGACGGGCCGAGAGCACGCGCTTCTCGCGGCGCTCGCGGATGAGGCCGACCGCCAGGCCGAGAACGAGACCGATCGCCAGGCCCGCGATGAGGACCCTCCTCCTGGAGGGCGTGGTCTCGTCGGAGGAGTTCTCGGCGAAGGTGAGCACCTGCGCCGAGGTGGCGTGGTAGGCCCCGAGTTGGTCCTGCTGCTTGAGCAGCTCGGTGATCTCGGCCTGGATCGCCTCGGCGCGGGCCGAGCCCTGGCTCGTACTGGAGTTGATGCCGGCGGCCTCGTTGTTCAGGGCGTTGATCCTGTCGGTGATGCTGGCCGACATCTCGTCGGCGCGCTGCTCGACGAGGGCGGTGCGCTGGCCGATGTAGGCGGCGGTGATCGCATTGGTCACCTCGACCGCCTGGCTGCGGGTCCTGCCGGACCAGGCGATCGTCACGATGGTGCCGTTGGTGTCGCCCTCGACGTCGAGGGTCTTGGAGAGGTCGCTGAGCGTCAGATCCGTCTCGCCCAGGGACTCGCGCGCCCGCTGCAGCGTGGTGGCCGACTTGGCGATGGCCTTCTCCGTCACCATGTCGGTGCTGGACAGCGAGGTGCGGGCCGCCGGCGCCGGGGTCGGGGACGGGGTGGCGATCGTCACCGTCGAGGTCGCGGTGTGCGCGCCCGGCAGGAAGGTGACATAGGCCGCTGCGAGCAGACCGCCGATCATGATGCCGGCGAGGATCGCCCTCCACCGGCGCCCGAGCTCGTGCCACAGGATCTGGGGACCGCCGGTGGGCGGCGGCGTGATGATGCTCATTCGGTCCCTCCTTGGAGATGCTGCCCGGAAGGGCTCTTCTGGGCGCGCAGCCAGGACTGGCGCGCCTCGAGGCGTCTGGTGAGGACGGCGGCCCGGCGGGGGCCGAGGGCGCCGATGGCCGGTTCGACGGCCGCCCTGAAGCGGGCCAGCTCGGCCTCCCGCTCGGCCGGGGGCAGGGCCGCCATCGCCACGATCCGGCGCAGCCGGGCGTCGGTGAGCCGCTCGGACAGGTCGGCGAAGGCCCGGGCCTGCCGTTCGTCGGCCCATGAGGAGTCCCGCCAGCTCTTCGAGGCGGTGATCTGCGCAGGGTGGACGCGGTAGAGGAGGCCCCAGCGTCCGAGACGGCGGATGCGGGCGCCGGCAGCGGCCGAACGCAGCCACAGGTCGTAGTCCTCGGCCGGGACGTCGCGGTAGCCGCCGACCCGTTCCAGCAGTCCCCGGTGGGCCACCATCGTAGGATGGCAGACCGGATTGGTCAGCAGCAGGTGCAGACCGAACTCGTCGGGGCCGATCGTGTAGGGCGCGCGCGGGACGAGCCTGCGGATGCCCTTGCCGCCGACTGGTTCGCGCAGTTCGACCTGCTGCAGGAAGACCATGTCGTCGCCGCCGGCGAGACGGCTCAGCGCGGCACCGAAACGGCCCGGCAGGGAGATGTCGTCGGCATCCATGCGCCCGACCAGCTGCGAGTCGGAGACCGCCAGCAGCTGGGTGAGGACGCGGACGATGCCGCCGGCGCCGGGCTCGGCGCCGATCAGCCGCAGCCTGGGGTCGACGACGCCCCTGCGGGTGGCCCCGGCCAGGGCCCGCTCGGCGGTGCGATCGTCCGATCCGTCATCGGCGACGACCAGTTCGGCGTCACGGGGCATGGCGGACAGCGTCGAGCGCACTGCCGCGGCGACCGTGGTCTCGGCGTTGCGCGCCGGCAGGAGGACGGACAGGCGGGGCACGTCAACCCTCCCCGGTGGCCGCGTCGAGGGCGCGTAGATCGCGGTAGCGGCGCGTCAGCGACAGCAGCGAGTGGCAGAGCGCGATGGCCGCCAGCAGGGTGTAGACCACCATGAACGGTGCGCCGAGGCCGTACAGGACGAACGACCAGCACAGCGCGCCCGGATCGGTCGGCAGCAGGACGAACGAGCGCATGGCGCCGCCGCGGGTCTGCTTGCGCCCCGCCGCGCGGACGAACTGCTCGGCGAGGATCTGGGAGAGGAACTGGCCGGAGGTGACCCACGCGTAGACGACGGCCACCAGCGCGAACCGGAGATCGCCGGTGTGGATGACCGTGGTGACGGCCAGCGACAGGTGGATCGCCGGGGAGCGGAAGGCGTCGGCGACGTGGTCGATCCACTCGCCGGTCCTGCTCGAGGCGTGCGTGACGCGCGAGACCTGGCCGTCCGCGGAGTCGAACAGATAGCCCAGGGCCAGCAGGACCGCAACCGGGACCCCGACCCAGGTGGCGGGTTCGCAGGCGATGAGGAGGACCATGCCGATCCCCGACAGGATGAACGACATCGCGCTGACGTTGTTCGGCGTCAGGCCGGTGGCGGCGCTGCAGGCCGCCACGACGCGGGCACCGCGGCGATTGATCCAGCGCGTATAGGCGGGGACGCCGTCCCCGGGCTTCTGGGCCGCGTCGAGCTCGGCGCGGTAGCGGCTGAAGCGGCGGCCCCAGCTCTCGCCGGCGGCTCCGGATTGCGCGGGGCTCATCTGGCCTCCGTCCCGCTCGCCGCGATCTGCTCTGCGGCGTCCTCGTCCGCGAAGTCCTCGGGCGCGATGAAGCGGCGCAGCTTGGTACTGGATGTGCTGGGCGTGTAGGGGAGATAGAACACGGAGGCGCCGACCTCGGCCATCTCGGCCTCGAGCTCGTCGCCCTTGGGGGTGCCCTTCCAGTCGTCGCCCTTGAACAGGACGTCGAAGGGCTGCAGACGCCAGGCCAGGCGCTTGTCCTGGTCGAGATCGACCACGACGGCGTCGACGAACCGCAGGGAGGCCACGAGCTCGCAGCGCTCGCGCAGCGGGATGACGGGCATGCGGCCCTTCATCCGGTACAGCGACTCATCGGCCGCGACGCCCACGACCAGCCGGTCGCAGTGCTTGCGGGCGGCGCGCAGGACATTGAGGTGCCCGATGTGGAACATGTCGAAGCCGCCGGGCACGTAGCCGGTGATGCGGCCCTTCTTCTCTTCAGGGGAGTGCACTCGTCCATTCTGCCAGACGCCGATCATCTGATTGACAGTTGGATGATAAACTGCGTGAATTCATTCCGGCCGGCGCGAAGCAGGATCCTCACAGGATTCTCGAAAAAGACTAGCCAGCCCGCCGCAAAGCGATTCTCTCCCCGCGAGGCGATCCAGCGGATACAGTGGCCCGGGAGGTTGCATCGTGGACACACCGGCGCTCGTCGTACTCGTCGTCGGGATCGCAACCGCCATCGCCGCGAGCACAGCGGTCGTTCGCTCCCGCCGGCACCGTGAAGACGACCGGAAGGCCCCGGCGGATCGCCCCGGGCTCATCGCCCCCGAGCCGGTCGCCTCTCCCCCGGCTGGCCTGACGCCGGGCATGGTCGGCACGCTGCTGAACGCGGCGGCGACCAGCCGCGACGTCCTCATCACGCTCGCCGACCTGGCCCAGCGCGGCTTCCTGCGCATTACCGCCCTGGCCCGCCCCGACCGCCCCTGCCACGACTGGGTGCTCACCCGCACGGCCAAGCCCACCGAGGGAGAGGGCCTGCACGGTTTCGAGCACTTCCTGCTCGGCCAGGTCTTCACCGGTCCGGACGAGCCGGTCGTGCTCTCGAGCGTCGTCACGTCGACCGGGCAGGCGCTGTCGCGCACCAGGCGCCAGCTGCACGACGACGCGATGGACCGCGGCTGGTTCCAGTCCGGCCCCACGCGCACCAGCCACTGGGGCCGTGCGGGCGGCGTCGTCGTCATCATCGGTCTCGTGCTGGCGGCGCTCGGCGTCATCCGGATCATGGCCACCAACCAATGGATCGTCCTGGTCGGGCCGGTGCTCATCGTCGTCGCGGGCCTCGAGCTGGCGTCGCTGGGCCGGCTCGTGAGCCGGCGCACCGACGAGGGCTTCAGCACCCGCGACGAGCTGCTCGCCTACCGGCGCCATCTCGACTCGCTGAGTCCCGAGGACGTCCTCGTCGAGGACGCCCCGGTGCTCCTGCGCGACTCGCTCGGCTACGCGCTCGCCTTCGGCACCGCAGAGGCCCTGGGACGGGTCGTCGAGCAGGTCGTCGACCGCGCCGAGCGCTGGGGCGCGACGGTCGATCTCGGTCTGGGCTGGTTCCAGGCCCCCGGCGGCGAGCGCCCGGTGAGCGCCTTCGTGGCGGCCGTCACCGGCTTCGTCGACGCCGGGGCGCGGCTGGCCGACGAGCGCGGCGGGGAGCTGTAGCAGCCGTCCCCCTCACCGCTCCGGAAGGAGCCCGAGCCGGCGCAGCAGATGCGGCATCGTGGTCGAAGGGCAGGGACCCTGGGTGTTCCTCTCGGGCAGGGACACCCCCCTCAGGAGGCATCGACCGGCCGCCTCCGCCGCCCGGTCGAAGGGGAAGTCGTCGGGCAGACCCTTCGCGTTCCTACCGCTCAGCCCGGTCAGGTGCTCGTAGTGCCGCTGCACCTCCCTCTGGTCCTGGTAGTTCCGCACCTGTTCGTAGTGGGCATTGAGCCAGACCTCGAAGCAGGACACGGAGATGACACCGATCACCTTGCTCTGACGGTTCCTGACGCACTGGCCCGAGAAGAACCCGCCGATCCGTCCCGTCAGGGTCGACGATGATCCAGGTCTCGTCGTAGGCACTGAGAGCAGTCCCGCCCCGGGCGAGATTGCGCAGGATCGTCTCAGGTTCCTTGCCGTCCTGGCAGACGATCATGATCCTGAGGCCCGCGTCGCGCGGCACCCTCCCCCTGAGCTTCTCGAGATAAGTCTTCTCAGTTCGTCCCCCATTGGTCACCAGCAGAATGGTCGCGCGCGGCGAACGGGAGGAGCGCCGCCGTCGGATCCCCTTCCCCACAGCCTCATCCCACCCGATTCAGCTCAGCGGTGATGTCGTGCAGACGCGAGAGATCCACTCGCGGCAGAGCACCGAACCTGCCTGTCAGATAGCGTTTCTGCTCGTTGTTGCCCCGGTGCGCGTCGTACGCCGAGAGAGGGAAGATCTCGCTGGCACCAGCGTCGTCCTTCTCGCAGAACCAGACTTCCTCCCGATCCAGCAGCCTGCTCGGCGTATTGCCGAGCAGGGCCGTGTCATGGCAGCTGAACAGGATCTGGGCGCCCGCCCGGTTGATGTCGGAATCCTTGAACATCGTGACGAGCGCCGCCGTGAGTGCCGGGTGAAGACTGGCGTCCAACTCGTCGACGACGAGCAGACCGCCCCTGCGCAGGGCGTCGACGGCAATGGCCGCAGTCGTGAGCCACGCGATGGTGCCGCCGCTCTGCGCGCCGAGAGGAGGCTCGAAGGGCTCTCCCGCCGGACCGGAATGCGTGAAGACGAGGGAGCGGGCCACCGGGGGTGAGCAGCTTGCGCACCTCGGCGGTCGCACCTTTGAGCGAGGAGCCGACACGCACCTCGATCGGGACCCCGGGGTCGGTCTGCTCGCGGACGAAGAGCCTGCGCCGAGTACCCCTGGGATAGGCATGGAGCGCCTCCCTGCGGATACCCCAGGCCATCGCCTCGACCTCGTAGTGGTATCGCACTCCGTCGACCATGAAGTTGACGTCATAAGCAGTGGGGGTCCGAGCCAGGACGCCTGCCGCATGAGGCCAGTGGAGGAACACCCTCGGCTCGGCAACGGCCCTGCTGAGCAGGCTGACCGCCGAGAGGAGGGTCGACTTGCCGGAGGCGTTCCGCGCCGAAGACCGCGGCGACCCGGCTCGTGACGTCGACCCAGGTGTGGCCCGCTCCCGGGGTCTGCGTCTTCAGTGAGGGACTGACGAAGGAGAGACTCGTCTCGGCCGCGAAGCACTGGTAGTTGGAGACGGTGAAGTCGAGCAGCACGCCTCTATCAACGCGATGAGGACATTTAGTACCTTTTCTCGGAAAAATTCTCTCAACTCGAGATCTCTTTCAGCATCTTTCCCAAGAATCGCTGGGCATCAGGCCGCCCCGAGTCGGGCCTCGTCCGGTCGGCGGGCGCAACAGAATGCGGGGGGCGCGCCCTCGCATCGCCCCCGCCGGTGCGGCCCCTGCGCCAGCACGCCGGGCCTACAGCAGCGCACCGGGCCGGTAGGCGGCCGCCTCCGGGTCGGCGGCCACGATGGGCTCGATCCGGGCCACCAGCTCGCCGACCTGCCGGCGGGCCGCCCCGGTCAGCTCTAGCGGGGCGCTCACCAAGGCGGCGAGCTCGTCGCGGTCCAAGCCCAAGCGCCCGTCGGCGGCCAGTCGGTCGAACAGCGGGTTCGTCCGGGCCCCGGTCTCGCGCAGTTCGAGGGCGACGGCCACGGCGTTCTCCCTGATGGCCTCGTGGGCGTCCTCGCGGCCGATGCCCTTGCGGACGGCGGCCATGAGGACCTTCGTCGTGGTCAGGAACGGCAGGTAGCGGTCGAGTTCGGCGGCGATCATCGCGGGGAAGGCGCCGAACTCGGCGAGCACGGTCAGGAAGGCCTCGAAGAGACCGTCGAGGGCGAAGAAGGCGCCGGGCAGAGCGACGCGGCGCACCACGGAGCAGGAGACGTCGCCCTCGTTCCACTGGTCGCCGGCCAGTTCGCCGATCATCGAGACGTAGCCGCGGATGATGACGGACATGCCGTTGATGCGTTCGCAGCTACGGGTGTTCATCTTGTGGGGCATGGCCGAGGACCCGACCTGGCCGGGCTTGAACCCCTCGGTGACGAGCTCGTTGCCCGCCATGAGGCGGATCGAGGTGGCCAGGTTCGAGGGGGCCGCGGCGGTCTGGGCCAGCGCGGACAGGGTGTCGAAGTCGAGGCTGCGCGGGTAGACCTGGCCGGTGCTGGTGAGCACGTGCGCGAAGCCCAGGCCTGCGACGATGCGCTGCTCGAACTCGGCGAGCCGTTCGAGGTCGTCGCCGAGCAGGTCGAGCATGTCCTGGCCGGTGCCCATCGGGCCCTTGACGCCGCGTGCCGGATAGCGGTCGATGAGATCGTCCAACCGCGCGCGGGCGATGAGCAGCTCGTCGGCGCAGGTGGCGAAGCGCTTGCCCAGCGTGGTGACCTGGGCCGCCACGTTGTGGCTCCGGCCGGCGATCGGCTGGTCGGCGTAGCGGACGGTCAGCTCGGCCAGGCGGGCCAGGGCGGTGACGACGCGCGAGCGGATCAGCCGCAGGCCGCCGAGCACCTGCATCTGCTCGATGTTCTCGGTGAGATCGCGGCTGGTCATGCCCTTGTGGACGTGCTCGTAGCCGGCCAGGGCGTTGAACTCCTCGATGCGGGCCTTCACGTCGTGGCGGGTGACGCGCTCGCGGGCGGCGATCGAGCCGAGGTCGATCCGGTCGAGAACCTGCCGGTAGGCGTCGATGACGACGTCGGGGTCGTCGTCGCCGAAGTCGACGCCCAGATCGCGCTGGGCCTCGAGGACGGCGATCCACAGCCGGCGCTCGGAGGCGATCCTGTGCTCGGGCGACCAGATGCGGCGCATCGCCTCGGAGGCGTAGCGGGTGGCCAGCACATCGGGGACGGTCATTGTCTCTCCTGTCTCAGCTCAGGCGGGCGGCGATGGCGTCGAGGCGGGCCTGCGAGGCGATGTCGGAGCGGGCGAAGCCGTCGGCGAAGTCGATCCGGCCGATGTGGGCGTATGCCCTGTCGCGGGCCTCGGCGATGTCGGCCCCGGTGGCGACGACCACCAGGACGCGACCGCCGGCCGCGACCAAGCGGCCCCGGGCGTCCAGCGCCGTGCCGGCGTGGATGACGTGGACACCGTCCGGCTCGTCGGGCAGGCCGATGACGCAGCCCCTGTCCGGGCGGGCGGGGTAGCCCCTGGCCGCCAGGACGACGCCCACGCAGGCCTCGTCCGAGACCTCCAGCGGGGGCTGGTCGGCGAGCGCACCGGTAGCGGCGGCGGCCAGCAGGGAGCCCAGGCCGGTACTCAGACGCGGCAGGATCGCCTCGGTCTCGGGGTCGCCGAAGCGGGCGTTGAACTCGACCACGCGCGGGCCGCCCCCGGTAAGGGCCAGGCCGACGTAGAGCAGGCCGGAGAAGGGCGTTCCGAGGGCGCGCATACGGGCCAGGGTGGGCTCGACGACCTCGGCCATGACCCGGTCGACGGTGCCGGCGGGCAGCCAGGTGAGTGGCGTGTAGGAGCCCATGCCGCCGGTATTGGGGCCTTCGTCGCCGTCCCCGACGCGTTTGAAGTCCTGCGCCGGCGGCAGCGGGATCGCCGTAGTGCCGTCGGTGACGACGAACAGGCTCGCCTCGGGGCCGTCGAGGTACTCCTCGATGACGGCCCGGCCGCACTGCGCCGCATGATCGAGGGCCGCCCGGCGGTCGTCCGTCACGACGACGCCCTTGCCGGCGGCCAGGCCGTCGGCTTTGACGACGTAGGGGGCGCCGAACTCGTCGAGGGCGGCAGCGACCTGCTCGGGCGTAGCGGCGACGCGGGACCTGGCGGTCGGCACGCCGGCGTCGGCCATGACCTGCTTGGCGAAGGCCTTCGAGCCCTCGAGC
>NZ_CAUTOU010000007.1:0-53753 GCF_963539965.1 uncultured Propionibacterium sp. | reverse complement strand
GGCCAGCTCGTCGCGGCCCTGCGCGGCCAGGGCCGCGTCGTTGCCCGGGCCGGCCGGGGCGTCGTCCGCGGTGACGTCGCGCGGCGGCTCGCCGGGGCCGGTGTGCACGGGCTCAGCGGGGTCCGGCATCAGGCGTGCTCGTTGGTGAGCTCTGCGCGCGAGGCGAGGGCGTTGACCGCGGCCACGGTGATCGCCGATCCGCCCCGGCGGCCCAGCAGGGTGATGTACTCCAGGCCGAGCTCGTCGTCCACCAGGGCCTGCTTGGACTCCGCGGCGCCGACGAAGCCCACCGGGATGCCGACGATGCCGGCCGGCCGGGCGCCGGTGGAGTGGCACAGCTCGAGCACCCGGTACAGGGCGGTGGGGGCGTTGCCGATGGCGACGACGGCGCCGTCCAGCCGGCCCTGCTCGGCCCAGCGGTCGACGGCGGCGTGGGTCTTGGTGACGCCCTTGGCCCTGGCCTCGTCGGCCAGGGCGGGGTCCTTGATGTGGCAGACGACCTCGTTGCCGCGGGGCAGGCGGGAGCGGATGACGCCCGAGGCGGTCATCGACGAGTCGCACAGGACGGGGGCGCCGGCGGCCAACGCGGCCCTGCAGCTGGCGGAGACGCCGGGAGTGAAGGCGATGTCGCCGGCGATGGCCGGGTCGGCGGCCGCGTGGATCATGCGCACGACGACCTGCTCGACGTCGGCGGGGAAGCGATCCAGATCGGACTCGGCCCGGATGATGCGGAAGGACTCGCTGTAGATGTCCGGGCCGTTGTTGAGGTAGTCGCTCATTGGTTCTCCTGCTCAGTCGGGCTGCCGGGTCCAGTTCCAGCAGGTGACGGTGCGGGCGGGCCTCCAGCCGCGCAGGCGGCCGATGCGGTCGGCGGTCTCGATGCCCAGGCGGAACAGCTCGCCGCCGTGGGCCTCGTGCAGGGCGGCGATGGCCACCTCGGCCTCCACCGTCACGGCGTGGACGACGAGCCGCCCGCCGGCGGGCAGCACGTCGATGCACCGCTCGGCGAGCCGGGCGGTGAGGCCGCCGCCGATGAAGACGGCGTCGGGCCGGGGCAGCTCGCCGATGAGTTCGGGGGCCGGGCCCTCGCGGATCTCGAACTGGCCGGGCAGCGTGAGGGCGTCGGCGTTGGCGCGGGCGTTGGCGGCGCGCTCGGCCCTGTGCTCGACGCCGACGGCCCGGCAGCTCGGGTCGGTGCGGCACCAGTCGACGGCGATCGAGCCGGCGCCGGTGCCCAGGTCCCACAGCAGCTCGCCGGGGGCCGGGCGCAGCGCGGCCAGGGCGACGGCGCGCACCGGGTGCTTCGTGATGAGCCCGTCGTGGGCGAAGTGCTCCTCGGGCAGGCCGGGCGTGCGTCCGAGCCTGCTGGCGTCGCGGTCGATGGTCACGCCGTCACATTATCCCGGCGGGTGCGCCCGATCGCGCCCCGCGCGAGCGGTTGCTGCGCCTGTCAGCTGTCAGCGTGCAGACGGGCGAGGGCCCAGTCGAGCGCCTGGGCCGGGGCGCCCACCCGTTCCCCGTAGTCGGGGGCCGGCGGGCGGGCGATCATCACGATGGTTGCGCCGATCTCGGTGGCCACGACGAGTTTGGGGTCGAGGCCGGTGCCGCCGGAGTCCTTCGCGACGAGCGTGGCGATCGTGTGGGCCGGGTCAGCCATGAGCGCGCGCTCGTCGTCGTGGGTGAAGGGGCCGCGCCGGGTCAGCAGGGTCCAACCGGCCGGGAGCGCCTCGTCGGGGGCGTGGATGACGCGGTGGGTGATGTCGCGCTGCCCGAGCGGCAGGTAGTGGGCGGTCTCCTGGCGGCCGATGGTCAGCAGCACCGGGTCGGGCAGGCGGCGGACGGCCCGGGCCGCCTCGTCGTGGCCGCCCACCCAGGTCCAGTCGGCGGAGGTGGGCTGGGCGCGCCAGCTGGGCGCCTCGAGGCGCGCCAGGGCGGTGCCGGTACGCCGGCAGGCGGTGGCCGCGTTGTCGCTCATGCGGGCGGCGAAGGGGTGGACGGCGTTGATGACGCAGCCCGGGCGGTTCCCGGCGAGCCAGTCGGCCATGCCGTCGGGGCCGCCGAAACCGCCGACGCGCACCGCGCCGGGCAGGGCCAGCGGCTCCCTCGTGCGGCCGGCCAGCGAGGTGGTGACGTCGAGACCGCGCTCGACGAGCAGCGATGCGAGCGTGCGGGCCATCGTGGTGCCCCCGAGGATCAGGACGTCCATGGCGGCAAGTCAAGCGCGGGCGGGGGAGCGGGGCAAGCGGTCCTGGAGCGCCCGGGCCGGCGTCAGGATGATCCATGGGACCTGTTTCCGTGGAAGCTGATCGGGAAAGGGCTGACAGAGCCGCCATTCGTCAACTTTCATTGACGAATGGGGGGTTGTTCCGAGCGCGCACGGGCACGGTGTCGATGGAGTGCTATAGGTTTTGTGGATAGCGGGAAAGTTTGGATTATGGTTTAGGCTGCTGTCTTGTTTTGTTTCTGTGTTTGATGGACTTCGTTCGGGGTTCGGTATCCGATCGTGGAATGAAGCCTGGTTTGATTGCAGCAGAGTTCAATCCATGATGTCACGTCTTTGATTGCTTTTCTTCTGGCGGGGTAGATTTTCCGGTTGACGAGTTCTTTCTTGCAGGTGGCGTTGAATGATTCCGCTGCGGCGTTGTCGTAGCAGATACCGGTTCTTCCCGCCGAAGCGGGAACACCATGCTTGTTCATGGTGCTGGCGCAGTCGGCTGAGGTGTACTGCGATCCCCGGTCTGAATGAAAAATTGTCACTCCTTTGATGGGTGAGCAGTTTCTTACTGCCATTTCCAAGGCGTTTCGAATCAGCTCGGTTCGCATGTGTTCCGCCAAAGCATAGCCGACAATTTTCTTTGAGCAGCAGTCCATGATGGTCGCGAGATGCACGAATCCTTCCCACGTGTGAATGCAGGTGATGTCACCCACCCGTTTCCGGGCCGGGGCGTCGGCTGTGAAGTCTCTTCTGATCAGGTCGGGGCGCTCCGCCAGATCCTGGGCCGGCACGGTGGTTCGGACCTTCGGGCGGGGATGACACGCCACCAAGCCCTCCTGTCGCATGAGCCGGCGTACCGTCTCCGGGCTGGTTTCCACACCATTGCGTTCCAAGATTCTATGGACTCGTCGATATCCACAGGTTTGCCTGGACTCATTGAAAAAATGTTTCACCAGAATGGCGAGCTCTTCACGACGTTTCCGGGTTTCTGACATACCCCTGCCCCGCCAGGCATAGCAGCCGGAGCATGACACCTTGGCCCAGCGACACATCAAACGGATCGGGTAGTCGCCTTCCTCGCGATGAATGTACACGTATCGTGCTTTCACCGGGACTCCTGCGCGAAGAAGGCCGCCGCTTTTTTCAAGAATTCGATCTCCATTCGAGCCTCTCGCAGCTCAGCCTTGACTTTCTTGTACTCGGCAAACTGGGTCGGTGTAATTTCCTCACCCCCGACATCGGAATGAGTCCTCCGCCATTTGTTGACCCAGTTCCCCACGGTTTGCGCTACCAGACCATAGGACTTCGCGACCTCGCTGATCGGCCGGGAGTGTTCGACGACCTCCAACACGACCTGTTCTTTGAACTCTTCACCATACTTCGATGCCGACATAATACAGATTTTACCTCACATGTTCGAATAAACCCATCTTTCACCATACTCCGAAAAACGCACAGCACTTCAGTCCTCGAGGGCCTCGGCCAGGCGAGGCGTCCACCGACCGATGGCCCGGGAGATGGAGGACTGGTCCACGTCGAAGGACTCGTCGGGTTCGGCCTGAGCGCGGTTGCGACGGTGATGAATGATCGTGAGCCTGTTTTTTGTTCGGTGATCAGCGCCCGGGACCTGCCCGTTCTCTGCGGGGAACGTGGGTATGGCCGGCATGATATCCCGCGTCATGTTTTTTTGGCAGGCCGGTTGTGAGGGCATGATCGGCGTGTGGTTCCAGGGGGCCGAGATTGGGTAGACCGCCGAAGGTTTCGCCGGAGACCAAGACGCGGATCGTGCTGGCCGTGCTCGCCGGCGAGGTGTCCGTGGCGGAGGCTGCGCGCAAGGAGAAGGTCTCCGAGCAGTCGATCGGCCGGTGGAGAGCCGAGTTCCTCGAGGCCGGCGGATCCGCGATGGCGATCGGCCGTTCGGGGCCCTCGGCGCGGGAGGAACAACTCGAGGCTCAGATCGAGGATCCGACCCAGGCGCTGGGCGAGGCCGCTGTCGAGCTCCGGGTGTGGAAGAAGTCAGCGGAGGGCAGGCTGGGCCCTTCGAGGACCCCGAGGTAATCCGGGTCGAGTCCGGGATGCCGACCGCGAGGTTCCGCCAGATGCTCGACATTCCGGAACGCCCGTGGCGGCGCCGGCAATCGGAAGCACGGGCAGGTCAGCCGGTGAAAGGGCCGTGGCCGGCACCTGCACGAGACGCCCATCGCGACGCGGTGACGGCGATGGCGGCGACGCATCCGGCGCGGGGGCACCGGAAGATCCGGGCCATGGTGCGCCATGACGGGCACAGGGTGTCGCAGTCCCACGGTCCTTCGGATCCTGGACGAGGAGGGCCTGCTACTCAAGGCTGACCACCAGCGAGAACGCCGACAGATGGCCAAGCAACGCAAGGCCGCGTTCGCCGCCGCGCCAGCAGGGCCGAACCAGGTGCGGCAATTCGACTTCTCGGAGTATGAGACCACCGGCGGGGGCGCATGGCGCGTCGCGGGCCTTGTCGACTACTGCTCGAAGTACGAGTTCGGCCGGCACTGGTCACCGACGGCGAACCAGCATGACGCGATCACCGCCGTCGGGCTCGCCCTCGCCGAGGCCGAACGCCTGCCCGGTGGTCCACGGCTGATCGATCACCTTACCGACACGGACACCGGCGAGGTCGTCCCCATTGCGCTCGTCACCGACAACGGCGGCCCGTTCCGGTCTTTCCGGTTCGGTGCCTTCATCACCTCCCGGCCCGAGTCGCGGCACGCGCGCACCCGAGTGAAGACCCCCGGGCAGAACGGCGTCTGCGAGCACGCCTTCCAGGCGCTGAAGTACGAGCGGCTCTACCGCGAGCACATCGACGACGCCCTGGACCTCATCCGTGAATCCGACACCTCCCGCGTCGAGTTCAATACCGTGCAACCGCACGAGCACCAGGCCTGGAACCGACCCGCCGATGTCCACACTGGCCGCGCCGACCCCAGCGCCCCCACCTTTCCCGAGCCCAAAACCCTGCCAACCACTCGACGCGGGACAGCTTAAGGGGAACACGTCACGGGAGAATTAGCGACGGGTCTGGCCGATGATGAACGGATCGTCGTGGCTGGCGGTTCCTACGGGATCGAGGCGGCCGCGCGTAGGAGCGTCCTCGCCGCAGGCGGGTAACACGGTCGCGGTGCACCCCAGCAGGCTGGACCGTCCATATCCCGCTGGTCACAGCGAGCTGCTGGACCGGATCGGCGAAGTCGGTCGCCTGATCGGTGAGCTGCCTCTCGGCTCAGCGCCGATCAAGAGTCGACTCCAAGCCCGTAGCCGTGGCTGCAGTTTGGATTTACTGAAGGTTGGGCGGGTGCCTCTCACGCGGTCAGTGGAACGAAACCTACCATACGTATGGTATGGTTGATTGTATGGCAACCAGCCCCGAGATCCTCGACGCTGCACTCAACGTCCTGCGTCGCGGCGACACGCTCACCATTGATGCAGTCGCGCACGACGCAGGGCTGACAAAGCCTGGAGTCGTCTATCATTTCGCCACGAAGGAGATCCTGACACTCGCGGTCCTTGACCACCTCCTCGACCGCTGGGAGGTACAACTGCGGGAACGAGCCGGAAAGGACGCCGGCCCTGATGACCGGCTCCGTGCTTACGTTGAGCACGCACTCCTCGGCGACATGGACGCTGCGGACCTCGTGTTATTGGCGGACACTAAGTTGCGCGACAAGCTCTCCGCGCGGTGGGCTGAGCGCATGAGTCTCTGGTTCAGTGACTTACGCGACCCACGGCTCGTGACAGCTCGCCTTGTCGCTGACGGGGCCTGGATCGACCGCTGCCTCGGACTGCTCGACCTAGACGAGTCCGAGCGTGCCGCCACGGTGGCCATCGTCGCCTCGCTGATCGGACAGAGGGCGAAATCGTGAAGAAGTGGGCTTTTCTCGCCGCGGCAATTGGCTTAGAGGTAACCGGATCGCTCTCGCTCAAAGCGGCGCTCGATGCCCCTGCCTTCTACCTGCCCGTGGTGGTCGGCTACGTCGCTTCTTTCCTCGCACTGTTCATGGCGCTGCGCGGAGGGATGGGTTTGGGCGTTGGCTACGGCATCTGGGGCGCAAGCGGCGTTGCGCTCACGGCAGTCATGTCGCTCCTCGTCTTCGGCGAGCCCATCACACCGCTCATGGCGCTGGGCATCGTGCTCGTCATGGGCGGCGTGTTGTTGGTCGAGCTCGGCTCGCAGGCCGCACAGAAGAACTCGGACAGGGACAGGAAGGCCGCACGATGACCGCCATTGCCCTTATCGGCCTCATCTCCGCGATCATCGGCGAAGTCACCGCCACCGTCTCTCTCCGCATGGCGAGCACTGGCAAGAAGGCCTGGTGGATCGGTGTCGGCGCTGGATACATCTTCGCCTTCGTCATGTTCTCGGTGGCCCTCGCCCAAGGTCTCCTGCTCGGAGTGGCCTACGGCATCTGGGCGGCGACCGGCGTCATCATTGCGGCGGTGCTCAGCCGAATCTTCTTCAAAGAGCCCCTGACTTGGGTGATGAGTCTCGGCATCGTCCTCATCGTCGGCGGCGTCCTACTGATCGAACTCGGCGCCACGCACTGAGGATGATCGACCGGTGGTCCCTGTTCACGCCGTGGTGTACACGCATGGTGATCACGAAAACTTCGACCGGCAAAGCGCTTGCGTTCCTCTCGCAGGACGCTCGAGGCGAGGCTCTGCCCGTCAAAGAGACAGCTCCCGGTGGGGCCTGCTTCGTATGACTGCGTGACGGTGAACACCGTCCGAGATATAGTGCTCCTTTCACGGGGTTTTTGTGTGAGGCGGTAGGGGAATCTGTTTGAGGTGATGAAGGCTTCGAATGCGGTGCGAGTGTTCTCGAAGGCGGCGCGCTGGTGATCACCGATGGAGTCTTCTGCTTCTTTCCAGACGTGTTCTACCGGGTTCATGTCAGGGCAGTAGGGCGGTAGATTGATCAGGCGGACTCGTCCCAGGTTTTTGGTCACACCCCAGTTCCTGTTTCAGTTCCCTGGACTTGTGCCAGGCGGCGCTGTCCCAGATGACCACGATGTCCTTGCCGGGGTATTTCAAGATCAGATCGATCAGGGCGCCGGAGATGGCACAGGTGTCCCGCCAGTTCAAACCCGTGAGATCGACCGAGCCGTCGTCCTGGTCGGGTGGGGGAAACGCTCCGGAAGTCACGTGCTCGTGAGGGGCCAAGGGTCGAGGCGGTCCTCCATGATTCCGGAAGAGTCGGGATCGGTGTCATCGCGGTCATGACCGGTCAGCACCTGGCACATCTTGGTGGCCCGCCAGCTGGCCGGCCACTCCCGAACGGTCTTCTCGCTGCGCTCAACCATGTCAGCGATGATGCCCGCATTGACGCCGCGCGAGGCGTACAGGATGGCTTCGGCTTTCATCCGCACCAGCACATGGGTGTCGGAACGCTTCTTCCACCTGATCAGGATGACGGTTTCTTCTGGGGTGACCTCGATCTGCATGTCCCAATCATTTCCGAAGCGAGGTTCTGAATCCATCAAAAATATGGTTTTGTTTCATGGCGGCCATGTCTTGCCATCGAGCCTCTTCAGTGTTTTGACAAGGGATTTGAACACGCGTGTTTGCTCAGGGTGACTTTTGATCGATCCGGTTGAGAAGAACTCTGAACCCTTGCGCTCCCACTGGTTGGGGTGACGGCTCTTCTCGATGGAAGTTTTGAACAACTGCGTCTTCGCACGTTTAAAGGAAGCGCCCATTTCACGCGAGTTGGAAGCGGGAATAACGTATCCGGCATAACCGAAGATTGGATGGTGGAAAAATTTTTTGTGCTTAGAGTCAACGTAAGGGCCCACATGCCCGAACTCATCAAGATATGCAACGAGCATGGGATCTCCCTGCTGGACATGACGAGAGCCCACTCATCGCGTGGGCTCCGAAGTGGCGCGTGTCCCGTGTTCCAGAGATCGCTACCGCTTCGAGCATCGCATACGTGCCAGCCGGAGTCAAGTGCTCGCGTCGCTGAGGCTGCCTCATCCGGAAGAGGAGCCCGGGCGCGAGCGGCGTCCGATCGTCTTCAAGGCGGGTCTCTTTCGCCGGCCGGCCGGTCCAGCGCACGGGTCACGATCCCACTAAACTCTGCCCCTAGGGGTTCGCAGTTGAATCTTCTCAAGGGGAGTGAGGGATGTCCGGAACCATGTCTCGGGGGCAGCGGCTCAACGTCGCGCCGGGGTCCACCGTCGTGGTCCGCGACGAGGAATGGCTCGTCACCGCGGTCGAGAAGGTCGGCGACGACCAGCTCCTCACCGTGCAGGGCCTCACGCCCCTGGTGCGCGGCACCACCGCCACCTTCTACGAGTCCCTCGAGCTCGACCCGGCCCGCCCCGCCGGGCCGGGCAACGGCATCCGCTCCCTCGACCCGCGCGACGCGGTGCCCGTCGCCGACGACTCCCCGCACTACCGCCGCTCCCGGCTGTGGCTCGAGGCCACCCTGCGCAAGACGCCCGTCCCCATCGGCGAGCCGGCCCTGGCCGTCTCGCACCGGGCGCTGGCCGACACCCTCGACTACCAGTACCGGGCCGCCGCCAGGGCCCTCGACCCGGCGAACCTGCAACCGCGCATCCTGCTCGCCGACGCCGTCGGCCTGGGCAAGACCATCGAGATCGGCATGATCCTGTCCGAGCTCATCCGCCGCGGCCGCGGCGAACGCATTCTCATCGTCTGCCCCCGCCACGTGCTGGAGCAGACCCAGAACGAGATGTGGTCGCGCTTCGACATCCCCTTCGTCCGGCTCGACTCGGTGGGCGTCCAGCGCGTCAAGCAGAAGCTGCCCGCCAACCGCAACCCGTTCACCTTCTTCAAACGGGTCATCATCTCGATGGACACCCTCAAGCAGGACCACTTCGTCAACGACCTGCGCAAGCACCACTGGAACGCCGTGGTCATCGACGAGTCGCACAACGTCACCAATGCGAGTACCCAGAACAACGCGCTGGCCCGCAACCTGGCCGCCACCACCGACGCGCTCATCCTCGCCTCGGCCACCCCGCACAACGGCAGCCGCGAGTCCTTCGCCGAGCTCGTCCGGCTGCTCGAACCCACCGCCGTCGGCCCCGACGGCGAGATCAACGAGGACGACCTGCGGCGCCTGGTGATCCGCCGCCACCGCAACAGCCCCGAGGTGTCCGGCGTCGTCGGCTCCGACTGGGCCGAGCGGCTGCCGCCGCGCAACGAACTCGTGCCGGCCTCGCCCGCCGAGGACGCCGTCGCCGACGAGCTCGACGACGTCTGGCTGCACCCGGCCGGGGGATCGTCCCCCTACTCGGGCGGCACCCGGCTGTTCCCGTGGACGCTCGCCAAGGCCTTCCTGTCCTCCCCGGCCGCCCTCGACGCCTCCATCACCGAGCGCCGCAGGCGCCTCGACGCCGCCGCCCGGGCCGGCGCGACGGGCACGATGAGCCCGGCCCAGCGCGCCGAGGCCGACGCCCTCGGCCGCCTAGCCCGGCTCAACGAGGCGGCGAAGGGCTCGTCGGCCAAGTACGACCGGCTCGTCGCCTACCTGCGCCACATCGGCGTCGGCCGGCGCAGCGAGGCGCGCGCCGTCGTCTTCGCCGAGCGGGTCGCCACGCTCGCCTGGCTGCAGCGCAAACTGTCGGCCGACTTCGGCTTCAAGCCCGGGCAGGTCGCGCTGCTGCACGGCAGCCTGCCCGACGTCGAGCAGCAGGAGATCGTCGAGAGCTTCAAGCAGACGAACTCGCCGATCCGGGTGCTCGTCACCGGCGACGTCGCCTCCGAGGGCGTCAACCTGCACCGGCAGTGCCACGAGCTCATCCACTTCGACATCCCGTGGTCGCTCATCCGCATCGAGCAGCGCAACGGCCGCATCGACCGCTACGGCCAGCGCGCCCGCCCGCAGATCACCACCCTGCTGCTGACCCCCGGTGCCGAGGGCTTCCGCGGCGACATCACCGTCCTGAGCCGCCTGCTCGAACGCGAGGAGGAGGCCCACCGGGCCCTCGGGGACGTGGCAGGGCTCATGGGCGAGTACAGCGAGTCCAGGGAGGAGGCCGAGCTCACCAGGGTGCTCGCCGGGCAGAGGAGCTTCGACGAGGCCGTCCGCACCGTCGACGAGGTCTCGGCCGGCGACGGCCTGGCCGCCCTCATGGCTGCGATCAGCGGCAACGGCGCCCCGGCCGCCGGGCGGGACGTGCCGGCGGTGGAGCTGGCCGAGGACGACCCCCTGTACGCCGAGCCGGTCACCTTCCTGCGCGAGGCCCTCGAGGAGTACTACAAGACCCCCGCCGCCCCGCCCTCCACGCGGGGCGGCGGAGTGGGCTGGCGCGAGCACTCCGGCGAGGGCGTCGTCGAGTTCGTCCCGCCCGCCGACCTGCGCCAGCGCCTCGAGGTGCTGCCCCAGGGATACCTGGGCGACCGCGGCGTGCTCAGGAGCTTCAAGCTCGCCACCAGCAGGGCCAGGGCCGCCCAGCTGCTGCGCGATGCCCTCACCGACGCCTCCGACAGCTCGTGGCCCGAGGCCCACTACCTGGGCCCGCTCCACCCGGTGCTCGACTGGGCCGCCGACCGCGCCCTGGCCATGCTCGGACGCAACGAGCTGTACGTCGTGCGCGGCCGGGTCGGCGCCCCCACCGTGCTGCTGTGCGGAACCCTCACCGACAAGCGCGGACAGGTCGTCACGGTCAGCTGGGTGGGCGTCGAGTTCCCCGACCCCGCCAACCCGGACATGGGCCTGCCGACCCCCCACGAGTCCTCGTCGCAGATGCTGCGCGCCGCCGGCCTCGACGAGCGGATGAGCAACCCGGGCGGCCTCGTCGGCGCCGACGCGCTCAAGAGCATCATCGCCCCGGCCGTCGAGAAGGCCGAGGCGCAGCTGGCCCTCACGATGGACCGGGCCCGCGAGGCCGTCGCCGAACGCATCGAGCGCTGGAGCGCCCAGACCGTGCACTGGCGGGACGAGGCCGACGCCATGGTCGCCCGCGGCCCCCTGCGCCGGCACCGGGCCGGCGTCGAGGAGCGCCAGCGGCTCGTCGAGCAGATGGCGCCCGACCGCCAGCTGGTGCGCCCGCTGCTGGTCGTCGTGCCCGAGGACTTCGGCAAGGAGGACTGAACCATGGCGACCAGTGACGCCCTCGTCGTCGTCGAGGACTGGATCAGCGAGCACTTCTTCACCAGCGACTCCGCCAAGGGGTCCTTCCACAAGCTGGTGACCGACCGGCACAGGCAGTGGAAGGCCGCCGACGGCCCCACCCCGCTGTCGCGCTTCACCGCCGCCCGCGCCGATCTGCTCAAGGCCATCGCCGGCCTCTACGGCGACGACGGTCCGAGCCGCGTCGGTGCCGAACGCGCCCGCGACGCCTACCGGCTCGTCCTCGGCGTTCTCGGCTACGGCTCCGGCCAGTACCGGGTGCGCGCCGACGGGCCCGTGCGCTGGTTCACCACCGCCGGCGCCGGCGACGAGCAGCTGGCCGTCGTCGAGGCCACACCGGTGGCCGCGCCCGAGGACCTGCTCGACAAGAACGCCAGCACCCTGCTGGAGCCCTGGCGGCCCGGACCCGCAGCCCCCGACTCCGAACTGGTCTGTTCGGCGTCGCGCCTGGTCAGCGCGCTCATGGTGCGCCCCGGCGGCCCGGCCTTCGCCCTCGTGCTGGCCGGACGCTGGCTCCTCGTCGCCGAACGGGCCCGCTGGCCCGAGGGCCGCTACCTGGCCGTCGACGTGCAGACCGTCGCCGACCGCAACGACACCAGGCGCGGCGGCGAGGTGCACACGGCGCTGGTCTGCCTGGCCGCCGAGTCGCTGGCCCCCGACGCCAACGGCGACATCTGGTGGTCCGGCGTGCTGGAGGCCTCCATCCGCCACACCGTCGGCGTCAGCCAGGACCTGCGCGAGGGCGTGCGCGAGTCCATCGAGATCATCGCCAACGAGGTCATCGACCGCCGCCGCGCCGGGGGCCTGGAGGCCCTGCCGGCCGACGAGGCCCAGCCCCTGGCCATGCAGTCGCTGCGCTTCATCTACCGGGTGCTCTTCCTGCTCTACGCCGAGGCCTCGCCCGAACTCGGCGTCCTGCCGGTCGGCGCGCCCGAGTACGAGAACGGCTACTCCCTCGACCGGCTGCGCGACCTGCTGCTGGTCGAACTCACCGGCGCATCCCGCGACGGCACCCACCTGTACGACTCGCTGGCCGTGCTGTTCCGCCTCGTCGACCAAGGCAACCTGGAACCCGGCGTGCCAGAGCAGGAGCAGACCGAGGCCCTGGCCTTCCACGCGCTGCGCGCCGACCTGTTCCGCCCCGGGGCCATCGGCCACATTGACGAGGTCGGCCTCGGCAACGCCGCGATGCAGCAGGTGCTCGGCAAGCTGCTGCTCAGCAAGGAGCGCAGGGGCAAGGACCGCGGCTTCATCAGCTACGCCGAGCTCGGCATCAACCAGCTCGGCGCCGTCTACGAGGGCCTCATGAGCTACACCGGCGTCTTCGCCCCGACCGACATGTTCGAGGTGGCCCACGACGGCGACCCCGCCAAGGGCTCGTGGGTGGTGCCCGTCGACCGGTCGAGTGACCTGGACGACAAGGACTTCGTCATGGTGCACGACCCGGTACGCGGCGACTGCCGCAAGACCTACCGCGCCGGCCAGTTCGTCTTCCGGCTCTCGGACCGCGAGCGCCAGCAGTCCGCCTCGTACTACACCCCCGAGGTGCTCACCCGCTTCACCGTCTCCCAGGGGCTCGCCGAACTCCTCGACCAGGACGGGCGCACCACGCCGGCCGACGAGATCCTCCGCATGAGCATCTGCGAGCCGGCCCTCGGCTCGGGCGCCTTCGCCATCGAGGCCACCCGCCAGCTCGCCGAGCAGTACCTGGCCCGCAAGCAGAAGGAGACCGGCCGGAGCATCGACCCGGAGGACTACCCGGCGCAGTTGCAGCGGACGAAGGCCTTCATCGCCCTGCACAACGTCTACGGCGTCGACCTCAACGCCACGGCCGTCGAGTTCGCCGAGATCACCCTGTGGCTCGACACCATGGTGAGGGGACTCGACGCGCCCTGGTTCGGCCTGCACCTGCGGCGCGGCAACTCGCTCATCGGCGCCCGCCACGGCTTCTACAGCACCGGCCAGGTGGCCGACAGGAGCTGGCGCACGAGCCCGCCCACGGACGTGCCGCTGGAGGCCATGGCCGAGCGGGCCCGCACGGGCGAGTCCGTGGCCTCCGGCGCCGACGGCCGCATCCCGCACTTCCTGCTGCCCGGCGCCGGCTGGGGCGCCACCGCCGACGCCAAGGAGGCCAGGGAACTGGCAGCCGAGCGGGTGGGGCAGGTGAAGACCTGGCGCAGACAGTTCACGAAGGCCCCCACCCTCGCCCAGACCAGGAGGCTCGTCGCCCTCGGCGAGCAGGTCGAACGGTTGTGGACGATGGCGCTGCGCCGCTTGATGGTGGCCGAGCAGCAGACCCGCCGCGCCATCTCCCTGTGGGGCGCAGAACCGGCCGGGGCGCGCGAGCCGGTCGTGACCCGCGAGCAGATCGAGGCCTCGCTGGCCAATCCGGACGGCGCCTACCGGCGGCTGCGCCGGGTCATGGACGCCTGGTGCGCACTGTGGTTCGTGCCGCTCACCGGTGAGCAGGTGAGGCTGCCCGACTGGCAGGAGTGGATCGGTGCCGTCGAGCAGCTCATCGGCGTCCCGGTTCACGTCAGGGCCGACCGGCGCCACCAGCCCGCCGACCAGCAGCTGGCGGCGGACGAGTGGGCGGCGCTGGCCGAGCAGGAGAGCTGGGTGCTGTCCGGCTCCACGGCCACGAGCGTCGAGCGGGCCCTCGCGGACCACCCGTGGCTGCGCGTCTGCGAGCAGGTGGCCGACCGGCAGGGCTTCTTCCACTGGCAGCTCGACTTCGCCACAGTGTTCGCCCGGGGCGGCTTCGACCTGCAGGTGGGGAACCCGCCGTGGGTGCGGCCGCGCAGCGATGTATCGGCGCTGCTGGCCGAGACCGACCCGTGGTGGATGCTCGAGAACAAGCCGTCGGAGGCCGCCAAGAAGCAGCGGCGCGCGGGCACGCTGCTACGGCACGGCGCCACGGAACTTCTCATCGATGGTGTGACCGATATCCAGGCGCTCAGCGCCTACGTCGGCGACGCCACGAACTACCCGGAGCTCGCCGGGCTGCAGCCCGACCTCTACCGCTGCTTCATGGAGCAGACCTGGGCCCATCTGTCCGGTCTCGGCGTGATCGGCCTCGTGCATCCCGAGACGCACTTCACCGACGAGAAGGCCGGGGCCCTGCGCGAGGCGGCCTATCGTCATCTGCGGCGGCACTGGCAGTTCGTCAACGAACTGCAATTGTTTAAAGAAATTGATCACCACAATTCGTACGGCGTGCACGTCTACGGGGCCTCGCGGGAGGTCTCCTTCGATCAGGCCTGCGGACTCTACCACCCCGACACGGTGGAGCGCTCCTATCGGCACGACGGCTCGGGCGAGGAGCCCGGCCTGAAGTTCGGGGGCGCATGGGACCAGCGGCCGCACGCCGGGCGCATCCAGCACGTCGACACCGGCGTGCTGGAGACATGGCGCGACATGCTCGAATCGCCTGAAGCGCCTCCTGCGCAGGCCCGGATGCTCTACACGGTGAACAGTGCGAGCGCCGCCGTGCTCGCCAAACTCGCGAAAAGCCCGCGCATGGGCGAGCTGGAACTGCGGTTCTCGCGAGGTTGGGACGAGTCGATCGACCGCCGGAAGGGCTACTTCGTTCAGCGCTGGGGCAGGCCCGACAGCTGGGATGATGTGATCCTGCAAGGCCCACACATTCATGTGGCGAACCCAGCCTTCAAGCAGCCGAACGCGACGATGAAGCACAATCAGGACTGGTCCGACGTCGATCTGGAGAAGCTGCCCGCCGACTTCATCCCCATCACCGCCTACAAGCCCGCAGGCGACCGTACGAAGTACGACGCCGCTGTGGTGAAAGCATGTGGAGAACCGAGCGAGTACGCAATCGTATGGCGCTCCATGGCGGCGAACACCGGCGAACGGACGTTGATTCCTGCGCTGGTCCCTCCGGGCTTGGCTCATCTGTTCACGCTTCGCTCGGTGCGATGCAGCTCTGAACGTGACTTGGTTGGAAACCAAGCCTTCCTGTCAAGTCTTCTCGCTGACTTTTCAATTCGATCGGTTCCGCGTGCACACATCCTGCTGCCAGATGTTGAACGGCAACCGCGATTCGATGCCGTTCATGTCCTGTCCTCGGCCCTGCTCCTGCGCGCCCTCCGCCTGAACTGCATCACCAATGCTTATGCCGATCTGTGGTCGGTCTGCTGGGACCCGGCCTTCACCTCTGACTCGTGGGTGCTGTCAGCTCACAGCGCGGTGCAGCTCGGTGACGTGGGGCCCGGCTGGCGGCCGAGCATCCTGCTGCGCCGCGACCTCGACCGCCGTCAGGCCCTCGTCGAGATCGACGCCCTCGTGGCCCTCATGCTGGGCGTCACCGCCGACGAGCTGTGCACCATCTACCGCACCCAGTTCGCCGTCCTCTACGGCTACGACCACGGCAAATACCTCTACGACGCCAACGGCCGCCTCGTCCCCGTCGGACTCCAGCGGCTGTGGGCCAAGGAGGGCAACACCCTCAGCGCCGATGAGCTCACCACCGAAAATGTCAATGGCAGCACCTACAGTTACAAACTGCCGTTCACCCGCTACGACCGGGAGGCCGACATGCGCACCGCCTATGCCGAGTTCGAATCGAGGCTGTGCAAGCAAGTACCGGAGGGGAAAGAGAGGATCTCCAAATGACTTATCTTAGTGCTGATTATCTCAACAAACTGGAAGAGGCTGTGGATCGTTTTTCAATTGCCTTTGAAGAATGGATGAAGACGCAGGATGAGGGCGATAGAGGGGCATCGCGTGGCTATTTCCCGACGGTTTGCGTAAAAGAAGGAGTGGATGTTGACGAGGTGCGCAGACTTGAGCTGGATGTTGCCGCTGAGGCCGGGGCTGCTTCGCGAGCTGTGCAGCTTACAGGAGCCTATGTAGGTATTTCTGGAGTGGGGGAGCCTATTGATCCCATAGCAAATTGGTTCACGATGTCTCGCTATAAGCCATTAGTCGATCCGAGAGATGTGCGCATGGTCATTGCGACGGTTAAAGGGCGGTTAAAAGCCTTGGCTCTTGATATTCAGGCGCAGAACAATTCGGAATATCCGGTATTTTCTCCGGCTAATTTCCATAGTGTTATCTGGGCTGAGGCGTCGGAGCGGTGGGTGATCCATGATTATCGCGTCGCCGTCAGAGAGGCTGCCGAGGGGCTCACCAATCATTGGAAAGACAAGTTGGGAAGAAATGATGTTGATGCCACGAGGTTCTGGCAAGAAACCCTTTCTCCGGGCGAGCCAAAGCCTGGCGCTCCGAAACTCGTGTGGCCAGGCGAACCTGCAGACAAGACGGTGAAGAGCATGCGAGGCGGTATCGAGCCCTTGAGTAAAGCGCTGAATGCTCTTGCTGTAGGATTAAACCTGACTGTGCGGAATGTGGCTACGCACACCCGAGATGAATTGTCTGAGCAGGAGGCAATGGAGAGGTTGGCGGCCTACAGCTACTTTGCTCGCCTGCTTGATCAGTGTGAAATAAAAAGGGCAGAGCGTGCTGTATAACCCATGTTTATTTGAAAAGTGTGATATAAAGGGTTAAATCTCTAATTATCAAACTCGTGATGGAAGAGGATTGCATGGGTGAAGACGCGGAGCGTGCGCTGACAATCGGTGTCGCGTCCAGTGCTTTGTTTGACTTGGCTGAATCTGATGAAGTCTTTCGTGAGCAAGGGCAAGAGGCTTATGAAGCCTATCAAGCCGAGCATCTGCATGATCAGTTGAAACCGGGTATCGCCTTTCCATTTGTGAAAAGACTCCTGAGTTTGAATGACTTGACTCCTGGCCTTGTCGAAGTCATCATCATGTCCCGCAACAGTCCCACCTCTGGTTTGCGAGTTATGGAGTCCATAGGCGGGCATAGGTTGGCGATCACTCGTGCCGTTTTTCGTACAGGTCGGTCCTCTACCGAATTCATGGACGTGTTCGGGATGACACTCTTTCTCTCGGCTAATGCTGATGATGTTAAAGAGGCTGTTAGGAATGGGAGTCCTGCGGGGCAAGTTCTTCGTTCCTCGGGGCGGGATGATGACGATGAAGATTCGCTGAGGATTGCTTTCGACTTCGACGGCGTGCTGGCCGATGATTCGTCAGAGAAGTTTTTCAAAAACAACCCTGACGACTATGCTGAATATGAGAGAAAGCACGCGAATGAACCACTATCAAAAGGACCTCTCGAGAATTTTCTTGCCGGAGTAAATAGAATTCAAAAGCTAGAAGATTCCAGGGTAGAGAAAGATATAAATTATGTGCGTCGAGTGCGTGTGAGTCTTGTGACGGCGCGCAATGCGCCTGCTCATGAACGTGCTGTGCGGAGTTTGCAGGAGTGGGGTGTGAAGGTGGATGACGCGTTCTTCCTGGGTGGTTTAGATAAGACAGATGTCCTCAATCAGCTGAGGCCTCACATGTTTTTCGATGACCAACTCAAGAATCTTGAATCAGCTGAATTGACCGCCCCTGCTGTACATATTCCGTTCGGTATTCGAAACAATTGGGAAGAAGAGGAGGGCTATACGAGTGGCAAGGGAACTGTAGCCAGGGGTGGAAGAGTCCTGAACTCGTTGATGGGTCGACTCAGAAAGATTTCTTCAGGGTAGGAGGGGCTGAATCGTGCAAGGATCACTTCAAGCACTCACCGATGTCTTCGAGGGCAAGGACAAGTGCCTCGTCATCCCCGGCTACCAGCGCAACTACGACTGGAAGAAGGGTAATTGTGCTCGTCTCTTCGACGACCTGCTCGACGTCATCGAGAACGATCGCCCGAACCACTTCTTCGGTTCCATCGTCTATAAGGTTGAGGGCGCCATCGGTGAGATGACCATCATCGACGGTCAGCAGCGCCTCACCACGGTGAACCTGCTCTTCCTCGCGCTCCACGATTGCCTGACCGACGGCACCCTTGAACCCGATGACGATCTCGCCGAATGGATCCGTGACGACTTCCTCAACTCCAAGCACGCCGCGAACGGCCGCAAACTCAAGCTTAAACCAGTGAAGGCCGACGCCAGTACCTACGAGAAACTGTTCTTGGCCGGGGCCGACCTTGACGAGTCCTCCAACCTCACGGCGAACTACCGCTACTTCGCCGAACGCCTCGGACGACGCGAGGTCGAACCCCGCCAGCTCTTCGACGCCATCCGCAAGCTTCAGGTGATGCGCCTGCAACTGGAGGAGAGCGACGACGCCCAGCTCATCTTCGAGAGCCTCAACTCCACCGGACTCGACCTCACCCAGGCCGACATGATCCGCAACTTCGTGATCATGGGGCAGAACCAGCAAGATCAGGAGGAACTCTACGAGCAGTACTGGAACCCCATGGAGCAAGACGCCGACTACGACAGCTCCGAGTTCATCCGTCACTGGCTCACCACCCAGCTCGGCCGCACACCCAAGAAGGATCGCCTCTACGAGGAGTTCCGCGCCTACGTTCGTACTGCCGAGCGTCCAGTGCGCGACATCCTCGCGCAGATGCGCGCCCATGCACGGCACTACCGCGACCTGCGGAAGGCGACAGTCGGCGAGCAGCGCGTCGACCACCTGCTGTGCCGGTTCAACCTGGTGGACAGGACGGTCACCATGCCCCTCCTGCTCCCCGTCATGGACGCCTATCGGAAGGGAGACTTCACCGCCGACGAGCTGCTGAAGGTGCTGACCGTGATCGACAGCTACCTCACCCGCAGGTGGGTGTGCGGACTGCCGACCAATGCCCTCAACAAGGTGTTCGCACTGGTCTGGCGCGAGGCGGTCAAGAAACACAAGGAAGGTGACTCGTTGTCGGAGATCATCGTGTTCCTGCTGGCGAGCCGGCAGGGCACGGCGATCTTCCCGGGCGACCAGATGTTCGGGACAGCCCTCGCGGAGAAGGATTTCTACCACATCTCGGCCGCCCAGCGGAACTACTTCTGGGAGTGCTTGGAGAACGGCGCCTCGAAGGACACCCGGGACATCGCGGGAGCGCTGGCAGCCGGTGACATCAGCGTCGAGCACATCATGCCCCAGACCCTGAACAGTGAATGGATGGAGAGCTTCGGGGCCCGGGCCAAGCACGTGCACGACACCTGGCTGCACCGGCTGGGCAATCTCACGGTGACCGGATACAACGCGAACTACTCAAACGTCTCCTTCGCCCAGAAACGCGACTGCGAGCAGGGGTTCAGGAGCTCCCCCTACCGCATCAACAGCATGCTCCGCGACTTGGACGCGTGGGGAGAGGACGAGATGGCCTCACGGGGCGCCGAGCTCTCGGCCATCGCCATGAGGCGCTGGCCCGAGCCGGCCGTAAGCTACAGCCTGCGCCCCGGTGCGCGCGACGTGGAGCCGATGGGCGAGGAGGGCGTCTTCACCGGCCGCACCATTCGCGGCTGGGAGTACGACGGCGTCACATATCCCGTGACCGCATGGCGGCAGATGCTCACCGGGGTCGTCTCCCCGCTCACCCGGCAGGACCCCGCCGCCGTGCGCCGGCATGCTGCCACGACGGCGAAGTTCCGCATCCGCGCACCCCGGAGCGAACCCGACGACGGCTACAGCGAGGTGGCCCCTGGCCTGGACGTGTCCGTGTGGAACAGCACGGAGGAAAAGATGGCGATCCTCCGCGGCCTCTTCCACGCGATGAGCCTGGACGCCGACGATCTGCTCTTCCACCTACGACCCGGCGGTGACAGCGAAGAACCCGGCAGCGACAAGGACGAATCATGACCGAACTCTGCCCGCCGCTGGTCGCAGGCGACCTGCGCCGCTCGCTGACCGACTACCTCGTCACCACCTTCGCGCTGTCCGACGACGACGCCCAGGCCAGCCTGCGCGCCTTCCTCGCCGACCCGTGCGACGGCATCTTCAAGGGACCGTTCCTGCGCACGAGCATGCCCTTCGCGCCCGCGCCCGCGCGCGCCGAGCACGCGCTGGCCTGGATGCCCGCCGGCTTCCAGCCCTACACCCACCAGGCCGCCGCGTTCGAGCGCCTCGACTCGTCGCGGCCCGGCGGCCCGGCGCCCACCCTCGTCGTCACCGGCACCGGCTCGGGCAAGACCGAGGCCTTCCTCATCCCCGTCCTCGACCACGTGATCCGCGCCAACGCGGCCGGCGTCACCGGCACGAAGGCGCTCGTCCTCTACCCGATGAACGCCCTCGCCGACGACCAGGCCGGCCGCCTGGCCCGTCTCATCACCGGCGAACCCGCCCTGCGCCGGATCAGGGCCGGCATCTACACCGGCGACAACATCTCGGGCACCGGCACGCGCACCGTGGTGAGCGAGCGCGGACTCATCACCGACCGGCGGATCATGCGCGCCGACCCGCCCGACATCCTGCTCACCAACTACAAGATGCTCGACCAGCTGCTGCTGCGCGGCGACGACCAGCACATCTGGGCCGCCTCGGCCGACTCCCTGCGCTACCTCGTGCTCGACGAGTTCCACACCTACGACGGCGCCCAGGGCACCGACGTGGCGATGCTGCTGCGCCGCCTCGCCTGGACCCTTGACGCTCAGCGCACCCGGCCCAACGGCGACGGCCCTCACCCGCTGCGCCCCATCGCCCCCGTCGGCACCTCCGCCACCCTCGGCAGCGACGACGACTCCGACCAAGCCATGCGCGAGTTCGCCCGGCAGGTCTTCGGCGAGGACTTCGCCGCCGACTCCGTCGTCCGCGAGCAGCGCCTCGACCAGGACCAGTGGGCCGACGGCGTCGACGCCCAGATCGCCCGCATGAGGCTGCGGGCCATCCTCATCAACTCCGTCACGGCCGCCCGGCTCGCCGACGAGGTGCGCGGCATGGACGTCGCCGACCTGTGCCGGCGGCTTCTGGCGGGCATGTACGAGTACGCCGACCCGAACGTGCAGGACAGGCGCTACCAGTACACCGACGAGCAGCTGCTCCTGCTCGCCAAGGCCCACCCCTTCATCCGCGCCTACCTGGGCGCCACAGTCCGGGCCGCCGCCGTGCGCGACCTCGCCGAGACCCTGCTGCCCGGCAGCCCGGACACCGTCGAGGCCCGCGCCGAGTTCATCCTCGACCTGCACGCCGCCCTCGCCCACCTGCGCACCATGCTCGGCCGCGTCGCCCCCAGCACCGAGACGCACCTGTGGATCCGCGAGCTCACCCGCATCGACCGCGAGGCCACCGCCGTGCCCCAGTTCGCCTGGAGCGACGACGGGGCGCGCGAGCAGGCCGCTTTCCCCGCCGTCTACTGCCGCCGCTGCGGGCGCAGCGGCTGGGGCGTGCTGCTGGCCGCCACCGGAACCAGCCTGGCCGCTCCCGACAAGGACAAGAACATCCGCGGCAACCACGCCCGCCGCGAAGGACGCTTCCGCGCCCTCATCAGCGCGCCCCGCGAGGGCGCACTGGCCGTCACCCGTGGCGAGAAGACCGCCGGCCTGGCCTGGTTCGACCCCGCCAGCCGCGCCTTCACCGGCACCCCCGAGCCCGACGACACCGCCTACCTCGACTCGCGGCTGCTGCCCGTGCTCATGCTCACCGGCACCGACGCCGACCAGCTGTCCGCCAAGGACCAGTGCCCCAGCTGCGGCGCCGACGACGCCATCAGATTCCAGGGCTCGGCCATCGCCACACTGCTGTCGGTGAGCCTGTCCACCCTGTTCGGCGAGCAGCACCTCGACCGGGCCGAGAAGAAGGCGCTCGTGTTCACCGACTCGGTGCAGGACGCCGCCCACCGCGCCGGCTTCGTCACCGCCCGCTCCCGCTCCCTCGCCCTGCGCACCACGCTGCGCTCCGGGCTCGGCCCCCGCCCCTGCACCCTCGACCAGCTCGTCGACACCATCATCGACGCCGCCGGCGACGACCCGGCCGCCCGCCACCGGCTGCTGCCGCCGTCCATGGCCGACAACGACACGTTCAAGCCCTACTGGTCGGCCGGGACCGCGCCCGCCCGGCTCGCCGCCACCGTGCGCTCGCGGCTGCTGCTCGACGCCTCCCTCGAGTTCGGCCTCGTCTCGCGCTACGGGCGCACCCTGGAGCAGACCGGCTCGGCCTGGGCCGAGGTGGACGCCGGCTCCTCGGCCTCGATCGCCGCCCTCGCCCGCCGGGCGCTGGCCGGCTCGGCCCAGCAGCAGCTCGGCGGCGCCCTCGCCGGCCTCGACGCCCCCGCCCGCGTCCGCTGGGTGCGCGGCGTGCTCGAACGCATGCGCATGCAGGGCGCCATCGACCACGAGTGGTTCGGCCGGTTCATGGAACGCGACGGCGCCCCCTACGAGATCTGGGGCGGACGCCACCCCAAGGACGCCATGCCCGCCTTCACCCCGCGGCGCTCCCGGCCCGCCTTCCCGCGCACCGGCCGGCCCGGCCCCAAGAGCCTGCTCGACCCGGTCACCGTCCCCCAGTCCTGGTACGCCCGCTGGACCGCCCGGGTGCTCGGCGTCGACGCCGGCCACGCCGGCACGCTCATGCGGGCCCTGCTCGGCGCCCTCGAGGACGCCGGGATCCTCACCGGCCGCGCCATCGCCGGCGGGGGAGCCTCCGAACGCGTCTTCGCCATCCCCGCCCACCGCATCACGGTGGCCGCCACCGGCGACCGGCAGACCGACCGGGTGATGCTGCGCTGCGACGTCTGCCACACCCGGCACGCGGCGGGCCCCGACAGCGTGCGCGAGCTCGACGGCGGACCCTGCCTGGTCGGCCGCTGCGCCGGACGGCTGTCGGTCGAGGCCATCGACCCGGACAACTTCTACCGGCAGATGTACACCGGCGGCCGGATGGAACGGGTCATCGCCAGGGAGCACACCTCGCTCGTCGAGACCTCCCTGCGCGAACGCTACGAACGCGAGTTCAAGGCCGGCGCCGCCGACCCGGCCGCCCCGAACGTGCTCGTCGCCACACCCACCCTCGAAATGGGCATCGACATCGGCGACCTGTCGGCCGTGTTCCTGTCCTCGCTGCCGCGCCGCGTCGCCAACTACGTGCAGCGCGTCGGCCGCGCGGGCCGCGCCAACGGCAACGCCCTCGACGTGGCGCTGGCCACCGGGCGCGGCGAGCACCTGCCGCGGCTCAACGACCCCGCCTCGCTCATCAACGGCGCCGTGCGCCCGCCGGCCACCTACCTGAGCGCCGTCGAGATCGCGCGCCGCCAGCTCATCGCCTCGATCGCCGACGCCCGCGCCCGCGAGACCGGCAGCAGCCCGGCCACCGCTGGCCAGGTCATGAGACTGGAGCCGGGCAGCCTGCTCGCCGACGTCATCGAGCGCGCCGAGGCCGACCCCGACCGGCTGGTCGACCACTTCGCCGCGGGCTTCGACGGCATCTTCGACGCCCCGTTCGTCCAGGAGCTCCGCGCCTGGGCCCGGCCCGCCGGCGGGCCGGCGACGAGCGGCCTCGCCCGGTACGTCAGGCGGGCCGTCGACCGCTGGGACGCCGAGCTCGACGACCTCGACCAACGGCGCGCCGACATCGAGGAGGCCCTGCCGCACCTGCGCGACCTCGCCGCCGGGGCGAGCGAGGGCGGCGACGAGCGCAACGCCGTCCACGAGGCCGAAGCAGCCCTGGCCTACCTGAAGCGGCGGACCGCCGAACGGGGGAGCGGCCACTGGATCCAGCCGCTGGAGCTGTACGGGCTGCTGCCCAACTACACGCTCATCGACGACCAGGTCGAGCTCGACGTGCAGGTCACCTGGTTCGACGAGGACGCGCACGAGTACAGGAACGAGCCGTACACCTACACCCGCGGCTCGGCCCGCGCCCTGCGCGAGTTCGCGCCCGGCGCCACCTTCTACGTCGGCGGCCGCCGCATCCAGGTGGACAGCGTCGACCTGGGCAACCGGGGCCAGCACCTGCGCACCTGGGCGCTGTGCCCCGAGTGCGGCTACCGCGAGGACGTCACCGGCGGCCGCGCCCAGCCGGCCAGGTGCCCCCGATGCGCCGGCACCGGCATCGCCGACACCGGCCAGCAGTACCAGATGGTGGAGCTGTCCAGGGCCTCCGCGCAGGTGAGCCGCGACGGCTCACGCATCGACGACACCGACGAGGACCGCACCAGGGCGAGCTTCACCATCGTGCCGATGGCCGACATCGACCCCCAGTACGTCACCGAACGCTGGTACGCCCAGGACGCCGGCCTCGGCGTCGTCTACGCCCAGCGGCTCGACCTGGCCTGGTTCAACCTGGGACCGCGCAGGCCCGGCCCCGCGCAGCAGATCGGCGGGCACCGGGTCGAGGCTCCGCTGTTCCGCGTCTGCGAGAGCTGCGGGCACCTCGACCAGGACCCCAACGCGAACTCCGCCAGGGAGCACCAGCCCTGGTGCCGGCACCGCAACGACCCCGGCGAGCACGCCCGCCAGATCATCCTCAGCCGCTCGCTTACCACCCAGGGCCTCCTTCTGACCCTGCCCTGGCAGACCGCCGCGGGCGACCTCTACGCCATCCCCAGCCTGCGCGCCGCCCTGCGGCTCGGCATGCAGAAGGCCTTCGGCGGCTCACCCGACCACCTCGGCGTGGCGAGCGTCAACGCGTCGCCCGGGCCCGGCCAGCCGGTCACCGCCGGCCTGCTCATCCATGACCTCGTGCCCGGCGGCACCGGCTACCTGGCCGACGTGGCCCGCCCAGAGAAGCTCTGGCGCATCCTCTCCCAGGCCCACGCCGCCGTCCGCGACTGCCCCTGCCGGGACGAGGGGCGCCTGGCCTGCCACCGCTGCCTGCTGCCGTTCGCCGACTTCCAGGACCTCGACCTGGTGTCGCGCACCAGCGCCGAGCGCAGCCTGCGCGAACTGCTCGGCGGCGATGTCGGCGGGGCCGAGAGCGGCGGGAACGACTCGCAGCCGCGGTGGCGGATCACCGACGAGGCCCCGCGCACCGATCGGGACGACGAGTCCTTCCTCGAGAAGCGCTTCCGCCGGGCCTTCACCCGGATGGTCCAGGCCGCCGGCGGCGTCTGCCACGAGCAGGTGAGCGGCAGGGGCAACATCATCACCGCCGGTTTCGGCCCGCTGAGCTGGCGGCTCGAACCCCAGGTCAACGTGCTCGACAGCCGCCCCGACTTCGTGCTGCGCGGCGCCGGCATGCCCGAACTCGCGATCTTCACCGACGGCTTCACCTATCACGCCGCCCTGGACACCAATAGGCTCGCCGACGACGCCGCGAAACGGCAGCACCTGCGCGAGGCGGGCATCCCGGTGCTCGCCGTCACCATGGACGACATCAACGCCTTCGAGCAGTCCCTGGACCAGGGGACACCGCCCGCACGGCCCTTCTGGTTCGACGAGCAGGTCATGACGGGCGCCAAGACCATACCCTCCCTCGGCTTCAACCGGAGCGCCCAGCAGGCCGTGCTCGACGGGCCCTTCGGCATCCTGCGCCACTGGATGACCGCGCACGCCGAGGCGCTGGACAACCTCAGGGCCTTCGGCTCTGCCGCGCCCATGTGCCTGTCCCGGATCGGGGCGCCGTGCTCGATCAGCGCGGGGGAGGCCATGGTGCAGGCCGCCCGCGAGCTGCTCGACGGCGGCCGCCCGCAGGGACTGATCCCCAACGCCTGGTGGTGGCACGACGGCCCGCTCGGCGTGCTCGTGCGCGCCGAGGGGGAGCAGCAGGTGCGCATCGACGTCGTCCTCGTCCTCGACGACGACCCGGCCGCCCTCGGACAGCCGGAGTTCAAGGACGCCTGGCAGCGCTGGCTCGGCTTCTCGAACGCCCTGGCGCTGCGCGGAAGCCCGCACCGGACCCGGGTCACCACGACGAGCAGCCTGACGGGGACGGCGGATGGCCGGGAGGCCCTGGCCGAGAGCCCCGCCCGGCTGCCAGACTTGAGCCCGGAATGGCTCGACATCCAGCAGGAGCTGGGCGCCGAGGTCGCGTTCTCGCCGGAGTTCTTCGGCCGGCTCGCCGGCGCCGGCCTGCCCCTGCCCGAGGTGGGCGAGGAGCTCGGCCCGGGCATCCCCGTCGACCTGTCGTGGCCGCAGCAGCGCGTGGCGGTCATGATCGAGCCCGGCGAGCAGGACATCACCGACCTCGCCGCCGAGGGCTGGCGTCTCCTGCCCGCCGACGCCGACACGATCCTGGACGCGATGGAGGCGCACCGTGACTGAGTCGATCGTGGTCATGAGCAAGCAGGCCAACAAGCTCGAGAAGTCGCTGAAGCAGAAGGCCTACACCTTCCTCGAGAAGCTCGGTAAGGACGACTCGATCTCGGGCCTCCACATCGAGAGGATCGAGAGGGCCGTCGACCCGCGCGTGCGTACCGGGCGGGTCGACAGGCAGTACCGCGCCGTACTGTTCCGCCTCGACAGCCGGGGCAGGCGCTACTACGTGCTGCACGGCATCTACAACCACGGCGAGGCGATCGGCATCGCCCTGCGGACGAGGCTGAGCCTCAACCCGGTCAACGGCATGCCCGACTTCGACATGGTCGACCAGCAGGCCCCCGCCCAGCCGGCCCCGGCACAGGCATCCTCGCACGGCCGTGGTGTCACCGCTCGGGCCCCCGTGCCAGCGGCTCCGGCGGCAGAGGCTGAGCGGCCCCCGGCGATCATCGCCACCGTCGACGAGCTCGTGACGGGCCTGGGCTTCAGCCCCGAGCTGGCAGCCCGGGCCGTCGCCCTGCCCGACGAGGACGCCCTGCTGGCCCTGGCCGAGAAGGTCGGGGGCTGGCGGGCCATGGCCCTCATCGACCTGGGTACGGGGCGCTCCATCGAGCAGATCCGCGAGAGCCTCGAGCTCGATGCTCGCGAGGGCGGGGCGGAGGACACCGACGAGGCCATCGTCGACGGCCTGCAGGCCCCGGCCGCGCGGATGGAGTTCGCCGTCATCGAGGGAGCCGGCGCGCTGCGCGCCGTCATCGAGGGCGGCGACTTCGGCGCCTGGCGCGTCTTCCTGCACCCCACCCAGCGCCGCTGGGTCGAGGGCCGGTGGAACGGCCCCGCCCGGCTGACCGGCGGCGCCGGGACGGGCAAGACCGTCGTCGTGCTGCACCGCGCCGACTCGCTGCTGCGGCAGCACCGGAAGACCCGCGTCATCGCCACCACCTTCACCCGCAACCTCGCCGACGAACTCGACCGCGGCCTGCGCCAGCTCAACCCCGAACTGCCCTTCGCCAGGGGGCTCGGCCGGCCCGGCGCCTACGTGTCGGGCATCGACGCGCTCGCCACCGCCGTGCTCAGGAACGCCGGCGACGGCCTGGACGAGGCGACGGCCGCCGTGCTCGGCACGGGACGCTCCGAGCTGTCCCGGCGCACCGGCGAGCAGAGGGCCTGGCGCGACGCGCTGGACGCCGCAGGCGGGGCACTCGCCCCCCGCCTGCGCAACACGGCGTTCCTGAGCAGCGAGTACGAGCAGGTCATCCTACCGAACCTCATCGCCACCGAGGCCGGCTACCTCAGGGCACGACGGGACGGCCGCAGGGTGCGGCTCAACCGCGCGGCCCGCAAGGCCGTCTGGCAGGTCGTGGAGCGCTACCGCGCCGACACCCGCCTGGCCGGGACGATCAGCCACGCCGAGGCGGCGGCCATCGCCGCCGCCCACCTGGAGCAGGCCGGACCGCTCGCCGACCACGTGCTCGTCGACGAGGGCCAGGACCTGTCGGCCTGCCACTGGCGGCTCGTGCGCGCCCTCGTGGCCGACGGGCCCGACGACATCTTCATCGCCGAGGACTCCCACCAGCGCATCTACGGGGCCCGCCTCGTGCTGTCGCGCTACGGCATCAACACCCGCGGCAGGTCGCGCCGCCTCACGCTGAACTACCGCACGACCGCCCAGATCCTCGGCTGGGCCACCGGGGTGCTCGAAGGAGGCGACTACGTCGACCTGGACGAGGACCGGGACAGCATTGAGGGCTACCGCTCGGCCCGCAGCGGCCCCCGCGTGCGGCTCATCAGGGCCGACTCGCTGACCGACGAGCTCGACGAGGCCGCCGGGACCCTGCGCGCCTGGCTGGCCGTCGGCGACACCGCGCCCGAGACCCTCGCCGTGCTCGTCCGCTCCCGCGCCACCCGCGACCTGGTGGTCGCCGGGCTCGCCGAGCGCGGCGTCCCGGTGACGCCGGTCGACCAGGCCAGGGTGCGGCCCGGCCGGCCGGTGGCCATGACGATGCACCGGGCCAAGGGCACCGAGTTCGCCAGGGTGCTGCTCTTCGGCGTCTCGCAGGACTCGATCCCCGCGGCCGTGCGCGTCTACGACTACGACGAGGCCGAGCATGACGACGCCGTGCTGCGCGAGCGCTCCCTGCTCTACGTGGCGGCCTCCCGGGCCCGCGACGAGCTGGCGGTCACCTGGGCCGGCGAGGCGAGCGAGCTCCTGGGGCAGTGGTGAGGCGCGGGACGCCGTGGAAGTTCGCCCACTCGCCAGCCTGCCCGCCCCTCCTGCAGATCGAACGCTGCGGTACTCGCCCGCCCGTCAGCCCCGGTGGTGCGGCGGCTCCGCGTACAGCGCGTGTTCGCTGAGCTGCAGCGCATTGGTCACCAGCGCCGCCACGTGCTCGTCGGGGCTCTGGTAGAAGTTCGTCGTGCCGTCCCTGCGCACCCCGACCAGTCCGGCGGTGCGCAGCTTGGCCAGGTGCTGCGAGACGGCCGGCATCGGCCGGTCGAGCTTCTGCGCGATCTCGGTCACCGACATCTCGTCCTGGCTCAGCATCGCCAGGATCGACAGGCGCGTGCGGTCGGCGAGCAGCTTGAGGACGCCGACCGCGTACGCGACCTCGCCCTCATCGGGGGTCCTGGGGCTCATGACGCCTCCTCACCGCTCCGCCTCGTCGTCCTGACCGCGACTCCACAGTACGCCGGCGGCCACCGCCGCCACCGCGCCGACGGCCGCCATGACGAGCGCAGTCCGGTCCAGCCCCCACGCGGCGAGCGCGCCCGTCAACGGATAGCAGACGAGCCAGCACCCGTGCGACAGCGAGAACTGGCCGGCGAACGCGGCCGACAGCCGCTCCGGGGCGACGGCACGGGGGATCAGGCGCCCGACCGGCATCTCGACGCCCGCCCAGCCGGCGCCGATCAGCAGCCACAGCACGGCGACCGCGCCCGGGGCCCACGAGGCGCGGGCCCAGGCGAGCACCGCACCCACCGCCACCAGCGCCGCGCACAGCAGCGCCGCGCCCGGCAGCATCACCGAGCGCTCGCCCGCCCTGTGGAGGACGCGCGGCAGAGCCAGCGCCGTGGCGATCGAACCGGCGCCGTTCACCGCCAGGAAGAGCGCCACCATCGTCTGCGACATGCCGAAGCCCGAGCGCACCACGACCACCGTCTGCACCAGCACGAACGAGACCACCGCCGCGACCGTCACGTTCAGCGCCACGACGGGGCGCAGCGCCGGGGTGCGGAAGAACAGCTCGACGCCCGCCCTCGCCCGGGTGAAGAAGGGCTCCTCGTCGTCGTCCCGCGCGAGGCCCAGACCGGCCGGGAGCGCGGCCGACAGCACCAGCAGGGCCGAGGCCGCGAAGCCGAGCGCCGTGCCGAAGAACAGCGCGTTGGCGGGCACCGCCAGCAGGAGCACCGCCGCCAGCATCGGCGACAGGATCGTCTCGAGATCGCCCGCCAGGCGGGCCAGCGACAGGGCGTTCGTGTAGTCGTCCTCGTCGGGCAGCACCGCCGGGACGACCGACTGGAAGGTCGGGGTGAACGTCGCCGAGGCCGCCTGCAGGACGAACACCAGCACGAAGATCTGCCAGGTCGCGCCGACGAACGGCAGGAACAGCGCCGCGGCGAGCCGCAGCACGTCCGAACCGATCATCACGGCGCGTCGCGGCAGATGGGCCACGGCCGCATTGGCCAGGGGCGCGACGAAGACGTAGGCGATCATCTTCACCGTGAAGATCGCGCCCAGCACCGCGCTCGCGTCGGCGCCGGCGATGTCGTAGGCCACCAGCCCGAGCGCGACCGTGGCCAGGCCGCTGCCCAGCAACGAGCAGACCAGCGAGCCGAACAGGTGCGAGTACACCCGATGACGAAGGATCCTCAACATGAGATCAATGCTTGCATAGATAAACAATTAATAAAATATCGGGACGGGGCGGACGCGTGCCGGCCCCACCCGCCAGAAGGGGCGTCCGGTGGAGTCCTCCCGGCTCGTCGGCCTGGCCCGTCGCGTCGCCGGCGGAACGGGCCGGCCCCCCAGATGAGAGAGTCATCGATCCGGCCGGGCCGCGCCGAGGTTGACCTTAACAAGAATGACTCTTATCTTAAGGCATCGTTCAGTCCCCTTGATCGGCGCGTCCCAGGGTTCGCACCCCCCGTTAGGAAGAAGCCATGACCACACCCGCGGGTGTCTCCGCCTCCGACAAGAATCCCGACGACTCCTCCGACGAGCCCGTCATCCGCTCCTCGGCCCGCGGCGGCCTGCGCGACTCCGTGCTCGGCACGCGCAACCTCATGACGGTGGCCGCCCTCGGCGTCGTGGGCGCGATCATCGTCGTCCCGCTGACCTACCTGTCCGTCGTCGTGGCGGTCAGCCCGAGGGGCATCCTCGTCATGTGCGCCCTCATGGGCGTCTGGATCATCCCCTACCTGCTGCCCGGCGTCATCGTGAACAAGCCCGGAGCCTTCGTCATCAGCGGGCTCGTCATGGGAGTCGTCTCGGCCTTCCTCACCCCGGAGGGGCCGGCGGCGATCCTCGGCAACCTCATCGGCTCCCTCTACGTGGGTGTGCCGGTGGCGATCTTCCTCTACCGGCGCTGGACCTGGCGGATCTACGCCATCTCCGGCATCGTCTTCGGCGGGTTCAACGCCGCCGTCTACGGCGCCGGATTCCACATCGCCCTGACCGGCGGCCAGGTTGCGCTGGGCGTCGTCCTGTCGATCCTGTCCTGCTGGGCGGGGGCCGGGGTCTGCCTGCTGCTCAAGCGGGCCCTGGCGCGCACCGGCGTCGGCGTCACCCGATGACGGCGGCCGGCGCCGCCGGGGCACGGGACGCCTCCCCGCTGGCCCGCCTGGACCGGGTGAGCGTGCGCTACGCGGGCACCGAGGCCTGGGTGCCCGAGGGCGTGACGCTCGACCTGCCCGCCGGCACCAGCACTCTCCTGCTGGGCCCGTCGGGCTGCGGCAAGTCCACCGTCACGCTCACCCTCAACGGGCTCGTGCCCCACTCGGTGCCCTCCGACTACCGCGGCAGCGTCCTCGTGGCCGGGCAGGAGGTGGCCGAGGCCGACATCTCCCACCTGGCCCGCAATGTCGCCATGGTCATGCAGGACCCCGACTCGCAGGTCGTCACCACGAGGGTCCTCGACGAGGTCTGCTACGCCCTGGAGAACCTGCGGGTGCCGGTCGAGCAGATCGAGCCGCGGGCGATGGGCGCCCTGGATGCGGTCGGCATGGCCCGTTCCGCGCAGGCCAGCCCCTGGGAGCTGAGCGGCGGGCAGCGCCAGCGGGTGGTCCTGGCCGCCGCCCTCGCCGTCGAGCCGGCGCTGCTCGTGCTCGACGAGCCGACCGCCAACCTCGACCCGGCCGGATCGGCCGACTTCTACGCGCTGCTGCCCGGGCTCAAGGAGCGGGGCATGGCGGTTCTGGTCGTCGAGCACGACCTGGACGAGCTCATCGGCGCCATCGACCACGTCATCGCCCTGGACGCCGACGGCGCCACGATCGCGGTCGGTCCGCCGCAGGAGGTCTTCGGCGCCCATGGCGAGGCGCTCGCCGCGGCGGGCATCCGCCTGCCCACCGCCGTGCGCCTGCATCGGCTCCTGGCCTCACGGGGGCTGCTCGGGGCCGCCGCCGCCGCGCCCCCCGTCCCGCTGACGCTCGACGGCGCGGCCCGCGAACTCGCCGGCTCCCGCCTCGAGAGCCCGCCGTCCTGTCCCCGCGCCCCGTCGGGGCGGACCGCCGGCGATCGATCCCGCGTTGATGACGGAGCCGGGCCCGTGCTGGTCGCCCGGGGCCTGCGGGTGCCGCGCGGGCGGGGACGGCGCCGCCACGAGGTGCTCCACGACGTCTCCCTGACTCTGGACCGCGGCGAGGTCCTCGCCGTCGTCGGGGTCAACGGCTCGGGCAAGTCCACGCTCCTGCGGGCGCTCGCCGGACTGGAGCGGTGGACGGCCGGGGAGGTGACCGTCGCCGGCCGCCCCCGTCGGCCCGGCCGGCCCGGGCGCGTGGTCACGCTCGTCATGCAGAACCCGGAGCACCAGTTCCTCGAGCGGACCGTGCACGATGAACTCGCCCACGGCATGCGCCTGGAGGGCGCGGGGGAGGGCCGGGTGGAGCAGGCCGTGGCCGAGATGCTCGCCCGCTTCGACCTGGCCGACCGCGCGGACGCGAACCCCTTCCTGCTCTCGGGCGGCCAGCAGCGGCGCCTGTCCGTGGCGTCGGTGCTCGGCGAGCACCGGGAGGTCGTCTGCCTGGACGAGCCGACCTTCGGCCAGGACCGCCGGGGCGCGGAGGCCCTCATGGCCCGCCTCCACGACGTGGCCGCCCAGGGCGCGGGCCTGATCATCGCCACCCACGACATGGAGCTCGCCGCCGAGCACGCGGACCGCGTGCTCGTGCTGGCCGCGGGCGAGGCGCTGGCAACGGGCCCCGCGGGCGACGTCCTGTCCGACGCCGGACTCCTGGAACGCGCGGGCCTGCGGCCACCGGCCCTGGCAGCGCTGACGCGGACGGCCAGGGGCATGGGGGCGGCGGTCCCCTCCTGCGTGTCCTGGAAGGAACTGATGTGAGCGAAGCAACCACCATCCCGTCCTCCTCCGAGGAACGCGGCCCGGGCCTGGGCCGTCTTCCGGCCTTCGACCCGCTCTCGCCGTTCGCCGCGGTCGTGCCGCTCATCGTCGCCGTCGCGGTCCTGAACACCCCGGTCCCGGCGCTGTGGACGCTCGGGGCCGCCGTCGTGCTCATCGTGCTGACGGACCTGCGTCGCGGCCCGCTCCTGGCCGGCATCGTCCTGACGCTCGCCGTGCTCATCGGCGTGCTCCTGGCCGTCTCCGCCCCCATCGAGCGCGTGGGCTCCTCGCCCGTCGCCGTCGATCTCCTCGGCGTGAGCCTCCAGCGCAACCAGCTGATCGCCGGCGCCCGTCTGGGCGGCAAGGTCGGGGCGGCCCTGTCGCTGTTCCTCCTCACCGGTCTGCTCGCCAGCCCGCAGGAGCTGCTGAAGGCGATGGTGACCCACTTGCACCTGCCCTACCGGATCGCCTACGCGGGCGTGGCCGCCATCGGCTTCCGCGAGCGCTTCACCATCGAGTACCGCGTCATCCGGGAGGCGCACGCCCTGCGCGGCACGCGCGCCCCGTTGCGTGTGCTGCGACCCCTGGTACGCCGCTGGACCGCCGTGCCCGCTCTCATGGCCGGGGCCGTGCGTCACGCCGAGCGGGTGTCCATGTCGATGGACGCCCGCGGCTTCGGCGCCCACCCCACTCGCAGCGAGCGCTCGGTGCCCCGCTGGCGGGTGCGCGACACGGTCCTGGTGCTGGCCTGCTGGGGGCTGGCCGTGTTCGTCATGGTGCACTTCAGCGGCTCGGGCCTGGTGTTCCACGACATCTGAGGAGCCCGGCCCCGGGTTGGCCGTCGTGCCCCCCAGCCACTCGCCTGCCTAATCGTCATGCCGCCGGCTACCCGCTCATCCCGGACGGTCCCGCGCACCGCCGCCCCCGGCGCCGCCTCGCACAAGCCCACCGCCTGACGGCGGAGCCCCTCCTGCCCATGGTCGGATCATCTCGCTCTCCCCGTCCCCACAGGCCGGGGTGCCGGAGAAGGGACTCGAACCCTCACGCTGTCAAGCACAGGAACCTAAATCCTGCGTGTCTACCAGTTCCACCACTCCGGCGGGGCCCGATCAGTCTAACCAGTTCTGTCCCCGGCCGGCGCAAGGCGGCGTTCTCATCGGGCGGACGTGCCCCGCCTCCGGACCGCAGAGGGGGTCAGCGATCGAGGCGTACGGACCAAGAACCTGTTCCGCCTGCTCGGGGACGGGCTCGACGGGTATGCCCGCGACATGCCGGGCCAGATGCGTGCCCTACTCGCTCGGGCCGAGCCGCCCCTCGTCCGGCCGGGTAGGGTGCGGGCATGGCGCATCGGCAGGGCGGGCGACGAGAGCACCGCCGCCACGCGCGGCCATCTGGAGGCGCTGCAACAGGGCTCCGAGGCCCGCTGATGGGCTGAGCACACCCTGGGCGGGCCACGAGCGGGTTGGGCGGCTGCGCGCCTGCCCGGTAGGATTCGATGTTCACCGCGGCGGGTCGCGGAACCGGACCTCCGGGACTGGATCCGGCCGTCGCGGAGGCACCTGCCCGGGCCCGGTGGGGCCGCCGACCGAAAGGACATCACCATGGGACTCCTCAGCTTCCTCCTGCTCGGCCTCGTCGCCGGCGCCATCGCCAAGCGCATCATGGGCACCGACCGCGGCGGCTGCCTGGTCACCATGCTGCTCGGCATCGCGGGCGCCATGGTGGGCGGCTGGCTCGGCATCACCCTCTTCGGCGTCCCGCTGGGCTCCTTCTTCTCGCTGAGGACATGGCTGCTGTCCATCGGCGGCTCGCTGGTCGTCCTGTTCGTCTACGGGCTGATCACCGGCGGGCGCTCCGGGCGCAGGTGAGACCGGGCTACTGACACGATGCGCCCGTTCATCGGAGAGCGGGCCACCGTCAAGTCTGGACGATCCTCGACCAGCCGAGTCGATCACGTGAGGGGAGCGATCAAGTCGTACGGCTGAGTCCCGGAGACATCAGTGTTCGCCACTATCGTGAGTTCTACCGATCCGGATCACGTGGTGGGGAAGCATGACTGGGAAGACGAACGCATCCAGGGGTGAAGAGCGCGCGAATGGCGTGCATGTGACGAACGATGTCATCATTCCGCAGGAACTCATCGACGCACATCATGACGGGAACCTCGTCGTCTTCGTCGGGGCCGGGGCCTCGATAAAGGCGCCGTCATCCCTGCCCTCCTTCAAGAGTCTCACGAAGACACTGGCGGAGATGGCGCGTGTGCCCTTCCTCGTGGAGGACGGCATCGATAAAGATGGCGCAGTGCGGTGGGTGGAACCGCAGGAACTGGATCGCTTCCTCGGGAGGATGCCGAAGGACTTCGCCCTCCATCGTCATGCCATGGAATTGGTTTCGCCAGAAGGATCGTTCCCGAATTCGACTCATGGTGCAGTCATACATTTGGCGGACTCAGGCGGTGGCCTGCGGATCGTAACCACCAACTACGATGATCATTTGGCAGACGCGGCAGGGGAAGCCGGAATCGATATCCGAGGGCGATGGAATGCACCCCTCCTTCCACAAGGCGACGATTTCGAGGGGCTGGTGCACCTGCATGGCTCCATCAAAGGCGACTCACGTGGCGTCGTGCTCACCGACAAGGATTTCGGCGAGGCCTATCTTTCCAACGGCTGGGCAACGCGCTTCCTCGTGCCGATGTTCAGACGATACGTCGTGCTTTTCATCGGCTACAGCTACGGTGACCTCATCATGCGTTATCTGACCCGTGGTCTTTCCTCCGGGGTGCGATGCTATGTCATGATGGACAGTTCGAAGGCTGATGCCGATGACTGGAGGAGCCTCGGTGTGACGCCGATAGGCTACTCGGTGAGTGGGAACGACCACGGGGCTCTTGTCGATGCTCTCCGAGGCTGGGACGAATTGGCCCGGATGCGACACCCTGAGCATCGCGACAGGATGACGAAGATAGTGAAATCGGGGAAGGATGTTCTGGCCGCTGTCGATCGGGATTACCTGCTCGGACAGCTGGCAACAGTTCGAGGGGTCGAGAATTTCGAAGCATCCTGTCGACTGCTCTCCGCTCCAGCTGAGAAGAATTCGTGGTTGCGCTGGATCGAGACCGAGGTTCCAGACTTCTCTAGGGCCTTCAGAGGGGAAACTGTCGGCGAGGCGACGAAAAAGCTCCTCCAGTGGTTCGCAGAGACATTCATCGCCGATCCGAAACTCCACGGCGCCGCCCTTCAGGCGGTTCGGCGACTGGGGCAGCGCTTCAATGATGATCTGTTGAGTTTGGCTCGTTTGGCTGCCGTGGATCTTGGAGTGAAGGATGAGGTCGCCGGGAATCGGTGGAAGATGTTCCTCCTCACCTCCGTGGGACGTCCGGTGATGGCTCCATATCGAGGGCCGCTTCCGCATGAACCTGGCGCTTCTGGGGAACACATGGCAGTCTTGACAGAAGCTCTTCGTCCTCATCTGATCCTATCCTCGCATTCGGACTATTCTGATGAGAACTTGGCATTCCCGCACTGTGAGCCTAAGTGGGAGATCGATGGACCGAGCTTGAGCAGTCACTTGAAGATGGTGGTCGAACAGGCGGAACCGGGAAACTTGGAACTCGGGTTGATGTTGGAGAAGGCGCTGCTCTCGGTTTATCATTTGACGGACGCCTATCATGATAGTAAGGTGTACAGGATGTTCGACGAATTAATTCAGTTTGTCGACATGTCGGATGAACCGTACTGCCATCGAACTCCTGTCAACTCACTCGTTGACGCTCTTCGCGACTACGGAGTCAAAGCAATGACTTCTGGTGAGAATCTCGTGCAGCGGTGGTGGAGTTTCGATTGGCCCCTGTTCCAGCGTCTGGCGGTGCATCTGGTCACTGAATCCGGCATGAACGCTGATGACAAGATCACCTGGGTGCTCGATCACGACGCACTGTACCTATATGTACTCAAACCCGAAGTGCTTCGCCTTCTGATAGACTCTGTCGCTCAAGCAACTTCGCAGGTCAAGGACAAGCTCCTAGCCAGGATCATGAGTGGATCCTATCCACACGGTGAGCAGAACACGGACTATAGCAATGAGCTTGCTGATTATGATCACTACACGATACTGAGCCTATTGCACCGGAAAGATCCTCAGTGGGACGAAGTGGATGAAATCCTCAGATCGTTGGAGCTTCAGTACCCCAAACTCGAACCGCCGGACTATCAGGACCTGGTCCAGCGCGTAAAGGGAGGGGGTGCTGGTGGAAAAGCGCCAATGCCAATGAAGGATTTCCTCCGTCTGCTCCATGAAAACCCCGGCGGGGTGATGAAGGATCTCCTCGGCCGTGAGTACTCACCATGGGGAACCAGTGAAAGTACGTGGTGTGACGCTCGTGCCATGGTGACCCGTGCCTGTGAGGGGCAAGCGGGTGCAGGAAGGCTCATCATCCAGGGAATGGAGGAACAGGCTGAAGGGCATGAGGATCGTGTGAAGGATCTCCGCCGTGCTGTGGTTGAAAGCTGGGGGAAAGCCGATCTGTCGGGTGTTGAAGAACCCGTCATTCGAACTGTGGGCGAACTCGTGGACTCCAGTGACGAATCTGATCTGAATGCGGTCGGAGATTTCTTGGTCGAACAAATTAAAATACAGAAAGACTCGATCGAGTCCTCACTGATCGTGTCGATGAGAGGTTTCGCGAAAGACCTGTGGTCGCGTCATGCCACGAGCTTCAAGCATGAAGAGAACGTCTCCCTTGCTGGTGTGAGCCCGCTGTACTGCTGGCCTGGGAGCGTAGCGCGTTACTGGGTGATGGAGAGCTGCCGACGCAGGCGGGCTCCAAGCGAAAAGCAGTGCCTGAACGAAGAGGAGAAAACTGCCCTTACGGGTCTTCTGCGCGCTCCCGCCCGTGCCCTCGACGCCACCCTGCCGGCACTTGCCAATCACCTTGCCTTTCTGTTCGATGTGGATCCTGGATTTGTACAGGACGAGCTGATTCCATTTTTCGATACTTCCACTCTCGCTTGGAGCGCATATCTTTGCAATCCTTTCTGGACGAGTGGTCTATTAAATTCCGGGCTACTCCAAAGCATGATTAATTTCTGGCCAAGGATAGACGACTTGGAGGGCTCAATCAAGGAGAAATTCATCGCATTGACGCTTGATGCGCTGTCTTCCACTGATACGTGCAGTGATGAACGAGCAGGTCTTCTTGATAGAACCGTGCTCGTGAAAGACGGTGCCTTTGCTGTTCCCTTCGCGAGGAGTGTCATGATATTTCTTGATCTGGACAGGGTGGATGAGACCGAGGTGTGGCGAACCTGGCTGAAGGACCATGTCGCCAGAAGATTGGATGGGTTGCCTCGGGAAGCAAAAAAGGATGAATTGGAATGCTGGGCGGACGTCGTGCCTTTCGTTGGAGACGCCGTGCCTGAGGCTGTCACGATGATGCAGGGACACGAGATTCCACTTAGCGAGCAACAATTCTGGAGGTCGAGCTTTCCGGGGAAGGTCTTTGCGGATTTCAGTGAGTGGCTGGTGGCTTTCTATACGGAACGAGTGTCCGCAACGGTCGTACCTGTACAAGGGGGTTTTCCGATTCGTCCCTTCGGAAAACTTGTAAAATCACTCCGAAAACATCTGGGGGACGAGGGAGTACGCCCGCTCGTCGAGGCCGCTCAGAAAGCTGGCATCTGGTATCCCCAAGATCAATGAACCGCGAACGATGTTCAGCGCGCTGAGTGGTTTGAGTGAGTGCGCCATCGCGTCCCAGGCGCTCGACTCCTGTCCGCCAAGGCCGGACCGGTCCGCGTCGCTTGGCAGATCAGGCCACAATTGACCTATCACAAGCCACGATCAGGAGCAGGTGACGGCAATGGCGACCGAGGGGATCAGTCCGCTGGAGCAGACGATCATCAACCAGACCCGCGAGCTCGGCAAGGACCACCCCACGGTGCTGGCCAGCCGCGCGGACCTCGCGGCGCAGGTGGGCGAGGGCGGCGACCCGGCCCGCGCCGCCCGCCTCTACGAGCAGCTGCTGCCCGATCTGGAGCGCGTCCTGGGCCCCGACAGCGCCGACGTGCTGCTCGGGCGCAGCAACCACGCCCACTGGATCGGCTCCTCCGGTGACCCGGCCAGGGCCGCCGAGCTCGACAGGGAGCTCGCCGCCGACATGGAGCGCCTGCTCGGGCCCAACCACCTCAACACGCTCACCACCCGCGCCAACTACGCCGGCTGGCTCGGCGAGGCCGGCCAGGCCGAGCGGGCCGCCGAGCTGTACGCGGAATTCGTCGCCGACCAGACCGCCGTCCTGGGCCCCGACAGCGCCGACGTGCTCGTCAGCCGCGCCAACTACGCCGACATGCTGCGCCGCGCGGGCCGCAGCGACGAGGCCGTCGCCCAGCTCGAGTCCCTGGCCGCCGACCAGGCCCGGGTGCTCGGCGCCGACCGGCCCGACACCCTGGCCATCCGCGCCGGCCTCGCCGAGTGCCTGCTCGAGTCCGAGCAGCCTGAGCGCGCCGCCGAGGTGTACGAGGGGCTCATCCCCGACGAGACCCGCGTGCTGGGCGCCGAGCACCCCGACGCCCTGGTCAGTCGTGCCAACTACGCCGAACTGCTCGGACGGATCGGCCGCGCCGAGGAGGCCATCGCCGAGTTCGGCAGGATCGCCGAACAGGTCGGACCGTCCATGGGCGAGGCCCACCCGTTCACGCTGGCGGTGCGCGGCAACATGGGCAATCTGCTCGCCCAGCAGGGCAGGATCGCCGAATCCCTGCGGGTCTTCGAGGCGATCCTGGCCGACATCGAACCCGAGTTCGGCACCGACGACCCCAGCACCGTCACCGCCCGCACCTCGGTGGAGTACCTGCGCGAACAGCTGCACCAGCAGGGGCCGACGGCCCGCGACCTCTGATCACCGCGCGGTCATCGCGGGCGCTGCGCGCCGGCGCTCAGCCGATGCCGAGCTCGCGGGCGATCCGTTCGGCGTGCCCGGCGGCGCGCACGTTGTACATCGCCCTGCGGACGGTTCCCGACCCGCCGGCATCCACGTCGATGATGAAGGTCGAACGCACCAGGCCGACGATCTTCTTCCCGTAGATCGTGCGCTCCCCCCACACACCGTAGGCCTCGATCGCCTCGTGCCCGGGATCGGACAGCAGCGTCACCCTGAGGCTCTTCTTCTCACGGAACTCCATGAGCTTGTCCCGGGTGTCCGGGGAGATGCCGACGATGTCGACGCCGGCCTCCGTGAACGCGTCGACGTGCCCTGTGAAGTCGATCGCCTGGGTCGTGCAGCCGGGTGTGAGGGCGGCCGGGTAGAAGTACACGACGACTGTGCGGGAAGAGTGATCCGACAGGCTCACCGTCCTGCCGTCGGCGTCGGGCAGGGCGAACGCGGGGGCCCTGTCGCCATCAGTCAACTGAGTCATGACCCCACCCTATGGGGGGCGGGCGGTGGGACGGGCCCGCACCGCGGACGTGCCGTGGGCAGGCCCGATTCGCCACCCGGGGCCGTGGTGGGAATAGGCTGTGGTGCACCACCACTGGCGGGCCCGTCCGTGCAGGCGCGGACGGCCGCAGTGGCCCGAACCGAGGTCCCCGCACCCCCATGAGCCGGTGCGGCCCGCGAGCAACTGGAGGAAGTCGTGGCCAAGTCCGAGACCAACATCGATCAGATCAGGGCGCGCATCGCCGCCTCGCGCCGCCAGGTCGCCGGCAGCGTGCAGGGTCTGACCGCGACTGTGCACCCCACCGCCGTGAAGAACCAGGCCGTCTACGAGGTCAAGACCTTCGCCAGCGACAGCTACGAGAACGCCAAGAGCGCCTTCGTCGACGAGTCGGGCCCCCGCTGGGACCGCATCGGCACCGTCGCCCTGGCCGTCGTCGGCGTCGCCGTCTTCGGCCTGTCCGTGCGCGGAATAGTGCGGGCCTTCCGTGGCTGACGAGCAGCCGCCGGCCGCCCCCGAGTCGGAGCTGCCCATCCGCATGCTCCACGAGCGCGTTCTCGTGAATGCCGATGAGGACAAGGGCGAGCGCCGCAGCGAGGGCGGGATCCTCATCCCGTCCACGGTGCAGATCGCCCATCGCCTGGCATGGGCGCGCGTCGTCGCCGTCGGGCCCAGCGTCCGGGCCGTCGCCGTGGGCGACAGGGTGCTGTTCGACCCCGAGGACCGCGCCGAGGTCGAGGTGCGCAGCAAGGCCTATGTGCTGCTGCGCGAACGGGATCTGCACGCCGTCGCCGACGAGCATCTCGCCGAGGGGCAGACGGGCCTCTACCTGTGAGCCGAGCCGGACTCTGATTTGTCCGGTGTCGTCGAAGGGTCTATAGTTTTCTGACGCACGCGCTGCTAGCTCAATTGGCAGAGCAACTGACTCTTAATCAGTGGGTTCAGGGTTCGAGTCCCTGGCGGCGCACAGCACGAGGGGTCCCCTCCAGAGGCCTCGGCGGGGGTCTTCTCCGTCTCCGCGCGGGCCGTCCCCGCAGTTGCCGCACTTGTTCTTGGGCCGAGCCTCAGCCGTCGGCGACGGTCTTCGTCAGTTCCCTGTCGGCCTCGTGACGCAGCTTCTCGGGGTCCATCGCCGCGGTGTGGTGCAGCGGACGGTCGCTCAACGCGTGCTCGGCCTGGAAGACCGCCTCGGTGATGAGGCGGCGGGCGTGCTCATCGGTGAGCGAGTAGAACATCTGCGTGCCCTGGCGGCGCGCCTTGACCATGTGGCCCAGGCGCAGCTTGGCCAGGTGCTGCGAGACGGTGGCCGGCGCCTTGCCGACTATCCCGGCCAGGGCGTTCACCGGCAGCTCGTGCTCGCGCAGGGCCAGAATGATCTGGATGCGCGTGGCGTCCGCCATGAGCGCGAACACCTCGACGGCGAGCTCCACGAAGGAGCTGTCGATGCCGAAGGTGCACGACTTCTCATTCTCGTTCATGCGGAGATGATAAGAGCCCGGCCCGCCCTGGCTCTCGGTGCCCCGGCCGGGGTGGCCCCCTCTCAGCCGGCATCCGGCCCGCTGGACGGCCACCGGGCGGTGCGGATCGAGGTGATCAGGTCGTTCAGGTCGGAGCTGATGAGGACGATGTCGGCGCTGGCCCGGGCGACCTCGGTACCACTGCCCATCGCGATTCCCACATCGGCCGCCGACAGGGCGGGGGCGTCGTTGACTCCGTCGCCGACCATCGCCGGACGGCGGCCCTGCATGGCGAGTCCCTCGACGAACTCGCACTTCTCGTGGGGCAGCAGGCCGGCACGGATCTCGTCCACGCCCAGCGGCCCGCAGACGGCCCTGGCGGAGCTCTCCGCGTCGCCGGTGACGACCACGACGCCCAGCCCCATGCCGTGCAGGGCCCGCACGCAGTCGGCGGCCGTGTCGCGCACGGTGTCGGCCAGCAGGATCGAACCGAGGTAGCGGCCGTCCTCGTCCACGTGGACCGCGGTCGCGGCGACCGGCTCGTCGGAGCCGGTCGCGCCGGGGACCAGCGCCCCGTTCCCGACGCGGACGGTGCGTCCGGCCAACCGGGCGGTGAGTCCCCTGCCGGGCTCATAGGAGAAGTCGGCGGGCTCTGCCGGGTGCAGCCCGCGGGCGACCGCCTCGGCGATGATGGCCTCGCCGAGCGGGTGCTCGCTGAACAGCTCCGCGCCGGCGGCCACGGCCAGCAGCTCATCGGGGGCGACACCGTTGGCCGGCTCCAGGGCCGAGACCGCGGGGCGCCCCAGTGTGAGGGTCCCGGTCTTGTCGAAGACGACCGTGTCGACCGCCGACAGGCGTTCCAGGTGCACGCCGCCCTTGGCGAAGGCATCGGTGCGGGCGACACGGGCCATGGCGGCCAGAACGGCCAGGGGCGTGCCGGCCGCTATGCCGCAGGCACCGGCGACGATGATGACCGAGATGGTGGCGCGCAGATCCCGGGTGAGCAGCCAGGTTACCGCGGCGCCGCCGAGGGCGATGCAGACGAGGTAGCCGGCCAGGTGATCGGCCAGGCGCTGCGCCGGGGCGGGGGTGGCCTGGGCCGAACGCACGGCCTCGACGATGCGCCCGTACGAGGAGTCGGCGCCCACGTGCTCGGCCTCGACCTCGAGCACGCCGAACTGGTTGACCGAGCCCGCGTAGACGCGGTCGCCGATCGTGCGCTCGACCGGCAGTGGTTCGCCGGTTATGCGCGACTGATCGACGCTTGAGCGGCCGGCCACGACCAGGCCGTCGACCGGGACGGGGCCGCCGGGGTGCACGACGACGACCTGCCCCTCGCCCACCTCGTCGGGCCCGACGGCGACCAGGTCGTCGGCGACGCGCACCTGCACCTGAGCGGGCAGGAAACCCATGAGATCGGTCAGGGCGTCGCGTCCACGATCCATCGACAGCTCCTCGAGGATCTCGGCCGCCAGGACGAAGACGGTGATGACGAGGGCAGTCGACCATTCGCCGACAGCGGCCGCGGCGATGATCGCGATGATCATCGACAGCTCCATGCTCATGCGGCGGTGGCGGATGTCGCCGGCCGCCTCGACGACGATCGGCCAGCAGCCGGCGACGATGCCGGTCACGGCGACCAGCGGAAGGCGGGCGCCGGGCCAGTCCAGGCCGAACGCCATGACGACCGCGCAGGCCAGCACGAACAGGATGCGTGCGGCGTCGACCCTGTCGATGCGGCGCAGCAGCGGCTCGCCCGGGCTCGCGGGCTATCGAGCGGCTCGCCCGGGCTCGCCGGACCACCGCGTGTCCTCGGCCAGGTTCCTGGAGCGGCGGACCACCTCGATGCGCTGACGGCGCAGCTCGTCGAGCTCGGCATTGACCTGCGCGTTCGGCAGGGGATCGAGCCTCGCGCCGAGAGCCAGCTCGAGCAGATGGTCGGCCAACTCGGGATTGCGCGGCAGATTCGGCCCGTGCGGGTACGAGCCGATGACCCTGCCCTGGACGGCGCCCTCGGTGCCGTCGCCGCAGTTGCCGACGCCCAGCTCGACCTGCGCGAACGGCTCGGCATCCGGACCGAGCCGCGTGTACCCGCCGTGGTTCTCGAAGCCGGTGATGAGGCCCGTGGAGCCGTCCGGCCTCGTCCAGTGGGTGAGGATCTCGCCGACCGCGCGCCGCGGGCCGCGGCGGGTGGTGACGTCGAGCAGCCCCAGCCCCTCCACGACGTCGTCGTGATCGCCGACGGTGAAGCTCCTGCCGCATATCTGGTAGCCGGCGCAGACGGCGAACAGCACGGCGCCCCGATCGAGGGCGCGGAACAGCCCGCCGTCGGCCTTCAGCTCGCGCACCGCCGTGATCTGGGCTAGGTCCTCGCCGCCGCCGAGCAGGTAGACGGCACCGTCGTCCGGCACGGGCCGGCCGGGCTCGACGGTGACGAGCTCTGCGCCGATGCCGCGCCAGACGAGGCGCTTGACGAGCACCGTGCCGTTGCCGTGGTCGCCGTAGATGCCCAGCAGCGACTGGTAGACGACAACGATCTTGATCGGTTCGTTCACCATTCCACGCCGCCCATCTTGCAGAGATTGAGGAAGGCCGTATAGGTGGCCAGGACGTCGACGGTGCCCTCATAGGGCCGGGCCATGGCCTCGCGCACCGAGGCGATGACCTCGTGGTCGACCTCGGCGTAGGACAGGCGCACGGCCAGGTCCTGGGCGCGCGGGCCGGTGCAGATGACGTGCTTGCCGGCGAGCCTCTCGAACTCGACGTCCCACAGCCAGCTGACGTCGGTGCCGTCGGCGATCGCCGAGTCGATGGCCAGGACGACCGGCTCGGAGTCCATGACGAGCAGCGACTCGGCCCAGCCGGCGGGGTTCTTGGCCAGCAGCAGGCGGGCCCGGTTGCCGCCGAAGACCCCGATCGAGAAGCGGCCTGCGGGCGCCCTGACCGCGCCCATCGCCCCGAGCGCGGTCTGCGGTTCGATGCCCATCTCGACGGCGGCGGCCAGCGCGCAGGCGGCGTTGCCGCGGTTGAAGCGCCCGGGCACCTGCAGGTCGAGCCGCCAGCGGACGCCCCCGGGCCCGGTGACCTCGTCGTCGTGGGCGGCGTAGTCGGCCGGCTGCTGGCCTAACTCGCAGCCGGGGCAGTTCCACGAGCCGTCGGCGTCGTACTCGAGAATCGCGCCGCAACTCGGGCACAGGGCCGCGTCGGCCGTCCAGCCGCCGATGCCCATGTCCACCCAGACGACCCTGCGGGCGGCCTGCGCCGACCAGGTGACGAGCGGGTCGTGGATGTTGGCGACGACGGTCGGGGCGTCCTGCCCGGCGGCGGTCAGGGCGGTACGCCACTTCTTGCCGAGCGAGGCTATCTCGTGGTGGCGGTCGAGCTGGTCGCGGCTGAAGTTCAGCATCACCAGCACCTCGGGGCGGCCCTTGGCGATCATGTCCGGGACGATCTGCTCATCCGCCTCGAGGATGGCGACGGGAGCCTTGATGTTCTGCGACAGCGCCGAGGCGATGCCCTCGCGCAGATTCGCCCCGTCCGCGTTCGTGACGACGTCCCGGCTGCCCCAGGCGGCCTCGGCGGCGGCGGCCAGCAGATGCGTGGTGGTCGTCTTGCCGTTCGTGCCCGAGACGGCGGCGATGCGCCGGTCCGCGACGAGCTCGGTGAACATCATCGGATACAGGCGGGTGATGACCTGGCCCCGGATGGAGGCGCCGCTGCCGCGGCCCGCTCTGCGGGAGACCCATGCGGCGAGATTGCCGGCGCCGATCGCCCCGCCGCGCCAGATCCTTCGGGGAAGAGCCGGATCGACCGGGCGCGCGCGCCGGATCCGTGCTGAGGACTGTGAGGCCATGCCCCCATTGTGGCAGGGCCACCACGTCGGTCCGCACCGAGCGTCCAGGAGCGCCGATGGCTTGCCTCCGCCTCGGCCCTGCGGCGGAGTACGGGTTGTGGGCCGGGCCTAGTCGCCGTTCTGCGGCCGGACGCCCCGGTGGGGCTGGTCCGGCTGCGCGGCGGCGTACGGGAGCCGGGCGCCTACAGGTGGTTCTGCGAGGCCTTGGCGGTGCCGTAGACCAGCAGGATGATCCCGGCGAGGAAGAGGAGCCGGGCGAACACGTTGATGATCGCGCTGGCCGTCAGAGTGCCACTGGTCCTGTTCGACACCAGGGTCCCGCCATGGCCGATGATCATCTCGACGATCAGGCAGGAGACGCCGCTCGCCGCGAAGACCTTCACCGCCCCGCTCGCCCTCATCAGGATGAAGACGAGCAGAACGGCCAGGGCCGCAATGGTGATCAGGGACAGGACGATGTTCAACGATTGATATGCAGCCACGGACATGGGATCACTCTAGGATGGGCGGGGCTGCGGGCACGCCGTCCACCAGAACCGGTTCGGCGAATGCCGGATGCGCGGATCGGCCTGGGTGACGGGACGTCATGCACCGGCCCCGGGGCGCTCCACGGCGGACACCGTCATGGCGCGGTGCCCGATCGAGAACCATCGGTAGAGGGACTCCAGCTCCGCCGCCCCCAGCCCGGGATCCTCGGACACGACCGCATAGCGGCCCTGCCCGTCCCGGCACATCAGCGGGGTGGGGCTCAGCCCGTTGCGCTGGTAGAAGGCCAGCCGGCGCACGCGCTGCTCGTAGTTGTCGGCGCCGGGCTCGACCGGTTCGATGTCCAGCACGATGCTCGACTCGGGGGACCGCCGCCTGATCAGGGACAGGATCTGCGAGCCGTAGCCGCGGGAGCGGACCGAATCGTCGACCGCCAGATAGAGCACATAGGCCAGGCGGCCGTGGCTCATCACGTAGCTGAGACCCGCGAAGCCTCCGTCACCGTCGTAGTACGCCTCGAAGCGGCAGCCGGGTCGCAGCGAGTACAGCTGCAGCAGGGCCATCGGCAGGCGCTCCGGGGCGGGGAAGGCCCTCCTGTAGAGGGCCCGGACGTCACGGCCGGCGCGCCCCCATGGGGTCACCGTGCGGGGGATCAGTCGTCGGTCGGACATGGCAGGAGCTTAGCCGCGGTGCGGACCGCGCATTGAGGCGGTGACGTAGGATCAGGGCCGTGCCAGCACAGAACCCCGGCAGCGAGAGTCGCGCCCGGTTCCCGGACGCGATGGCGGCGCCGGGCCACCACCGGGTGGACGAGGTCATGCTCTTCCTCGATCTGGTCTACGTCTTCGCCGTCACCGGTATCAGCGGCGTCCTGCAGGACGGGGGAGCGGTCGCGGTGCAGCGCGGCGTCATCCTGCTCGCAGTCGTCTACTGGCTGTGGTGCATCACGAGCATCCAGGTGAGCATGCGCGACGCATCCACCGACAGGAACCGGCTCGTCGTGATGCTCATCGCCCTCGTCTCACTGGTCATGGCCATCTCCGTACCGCACGCCTTCGGGCGCAGCGCCCTGTCCTTCGCCCTGTCCTGCTGGGCGGCCCGTGCGCTCATCGAGTTCGGCCTGGTGCGCTCCACCTGGCGGGTCTTCCTGCCGGGCCTGGTCGGCGTCGTCCTGACCGGCCCGCTGCTGACGGCCGGGGCCCTGCTCGGAGGGCGACGGCAGCTCCTCGTGTGGTCCATCGCCGCCCTGGTCGAGTTCGCCAGCCCGATGCTGCTGCGCCCCCGGATGCGCGTGGCCCGCTACGACACGGAGAACGTCGTCGAGCGGTTCGGCCTGCTCGTCATCATCGCCCTCGGTGAGACGCTGGTCGGCATCGGCGAGCCCTTCAGCGAGCTCGAGCACGTCAGCTGGCAGGAGTCCGTGGCCCTGGTGGCGGCGTTCGTGCTCGTCGCGGGGCTGTGGTGGTCGTACTTCCACCATTCGTCGGGACTCGTGCTGCGGCGGCTGGAGACCATCGACACGCCCTTCGACGTGGTCCGGGAGCTGCTCGTCTACGGCCACCTGTTCTTCGTCGGCGGCATCATCGCCGTCGCGGCCTCGCTGCACCTCGTGCTCGAAGACGCCGCCGAGCCGGCCGGCTGGTTCGCCGCGTCCCTGCTGTGCATCGGTACGGTCGCCTTCCTCGTGGTGTTCCTGCTCGTGCGGCTGCGCAGTTTCCGGAGGCTGTACCGGTCGCGTCTGGCGGGCACGATCGTCTCTGCCGTGCTCGTGGTCCCGTGCGCGACCCTCCTGCCCGGCTGGGCCGCGCTGTCGGCGGTGGCCCTGGCGGTGCTCGCCGTCGCGATGTGGGAGACGCTCGCCCCGATCCCGGCCGGGGTCCCGCAGGCCGACGAGTTCGTCGCGGACGAGTAAGGCGGCCGGCGAGCTGCTCGGCTCCATCCCGGCCGGTCGGTGGGCGATCTTCACCTCCGGCTCCCAGGAGCTGGCGCGCAAGCGTCTCGCCGCCGCCGGCATTCCCGCCCCCGAGGTACTGATCACCGGCCAGGACGTCGCATGGGGCAAACCGCACCCCGAGGGCTACATCGCCGCCGCGCAGGGGCTGGGCGTCCCGGCGGGCGACTGCGCAGTGGTCGAGGACGCCGCGCCCGGCATTCGGGCCGCCCGGGCGGCCGGGGTGCGCTCCGTCCTGGGCGTCGGGGCCCCCGACGCCCAGGAGATACGGCCGGACGCCGTCGTTCCGGATCTGCGCTCCGTCCGGTGGATCCCGGCCGGCCTCGAAATCCACCGGCAGGACCGGTAGCCGGCCCGTCCTGCCGTATTCCCCTCCCTCTCGCCGGGGCCAGGTTCACCGGGGTGCGTGGTGCTGCGCCCACAGGATGCGCCCGTCCGCGTCCCTGATGGTGACCGAGGGGGCGGCGGTGAGATCGATGTCGACGTCGAGGTGCGCGCTCCGCCCTGCTGCGCTGGTGCGGTAGCTGCAGCGCTTGTTCTCCAGGTGGGACGTTGTGGTGGTCGCAGTGGTGAGCCAGGGATTGCGGCGGCGCAGCCCGATGAGGTCCTGGTGGGCGCGGTGGATGCCGCGGCCCCAATCGGCCAGCTCGGACGGGGCGTCGGGAAAAGCCGGCCGGATGGCGTCGTCGCCGCCGAGACCCTGCTCCTTGACGCCGGTGAAACCCTGCTCGTCGCCGTAGTAGATGGACGGGACGCCCCCCAGGGTGAGCAGGATCGCCGAGGCGGCCACCGCGCCGTCGGCGCCGACAACGCTGGCGAGCCGGGTCACGTCGTGATTGCCGATGAACGTGTTCGGCGTGAAGCTCGCGAGGAAGCCGTTGTGGCGGGTGAGCGCCCAGTTGAGCTCGAAGAGGTTGCGATCGTTGATGGACGACCAGATCGCCTTCCACAACTCGTACTGGGTGACCGAATCGACTCCGGAGGAGGCGACGAACCGCGCGTAGTCGCCGTGGATGACCTCGCCGAGGAACCACGCGTCCGGATAGTGGCCTCGCACGGCCGACAGGACGCGCGCCCAGAAGTCGGTGCTCACCGAGTAGGCGGCGTCGAGCCGCCATCCATCGGCGCCCCGGGCGAGCCAGTGCTCCATGACCCTCGTCGTGTACTGGACGGCCTGGTCGGATGCGTGGTTGAGACGGACGAGCGGGCGATGGCCCTCGAACACCCTGGGAGTGGGACCGCCGGGGGCGTCCCAGTCGATGTCGAACAAGCCCGCCATGGGGCCGCTCGGCCCCTCGGCGAGGGCGCGGACCACGTCCGGGTGCTCTGCCCCGACGTGACTGAACACCCCGTCGAGGAGGAGTCGCAGCCCGCGTTCCTCGCAGGCGGCCACCAGGGCGTCGAATTCCGCGTCACCGCCCAGGCGGGGATCGATGCGGAACTGGTCGAGCGAGTCGTACCCGTGGGACTGGGAGGCGAAGATCGGGCCCAGCAGCAGCCCGGAGACGCCCAGTCGCACGGCATAGTCCAGCCACCCCAGGAGCCTGTTCAGGCGCGGGGCGGGGGCCGCGTCCGCGTCCCGGATCGGTGCCCCGCAGAATCCGAGGGGGTAGACCTGCCACCAGATCGCATGTTCCGCCCAGCCCATGGCGAACCTCCTACTGAATCGAGTTCACTGAGATTAGTGATCATAATTCATCAACGATAGGGTGAGCAACATGGCACGCGTTGATCGCAAACCCCGCCGTAGACTGGACCCCGATTCGCGTCGCGCTGCGATCCTGGACGCGGCAGTGGAGGCCTTCGCCGCTCGCCCCTACGCCGAGGTGACGATCTCCTCGGTCGCCGAGGCCGCGGAGGCCTCGAAGGCCCTGGTCTACCGCTACTTCGAGAACAAGGAGGATCTCTACGCCGAAGTCGTGCGCCTGGCGATCGCCGAGCTGCTCGCCGAGCAGGCGGCCGTTCTGGAAGCGCTTCCCGATGGGGCACCGGCACGCGATCGCATCCGGGCGGCGGCCATCGTCTACCTCGACCACATCGCCGGCCACCCCGATGCCTGGGCGATGCCCATGCGCCGTCCCGGCGGCGAACCGCCTGCTGCCGCTGAGCTGCGCGCCCAGGCGCGCAGCGACTACGTGGAGAATCTCAGGAGTCTGCTCGGATCCAGCGCCCAGACCCGTCGCGAGTACGCGCTGTGGGGCTATTTCGGATTCCTCGAGGCCGCCTGCCTGCGCTGGGTCGAGACGGGTTGCCCCGCCGATGACAAGCGGCCCCTCGTGGACGCCGTCCTCGGTGCGCTCGAAGGGGCCCTCGGCGACTGGGCCGGGTGATACCTGTCGCTGTCGTTGCGGGGGCGATCGGAGCGGGTCGCAGCCGCCTGCCCAGTGGGAACAGTTTTCGGGCAGTGGGAGCGGTTGGGTTGTTGCGGCGGTTCGGCTGAGGAGTCCCGCTTCAGCCTGTCAGCAGGGAGATTCAGTCGTCTTCGTCGGGCGTCTCGCCATGGTCGGGTTGCGCCGGTCGGGCGCATTGGACGCCGACCGGGCCGATGGCCGGCGGGTCTTGCGGGTGCAGGAGGACTCGGGGCGATCCGGTGCCCGGTCTCGGACAGGGGTGCGCAGAGCGGCTCGATCCCGTGCTCGACGCGATGGGCTTCGGTGAACCCATCGGCATCGGCTATCGGCGGTCGAGCTGCGCCCGGGCAAGACAGGCGCCCGTCTGGCGGAGGATCGTGTTCGTGCGGCGCAGCTCGCGGTTCTTCTTCTCCAGCTCGGCGGTCCGTCTCGCGTCCTCGGTGGTGGCCACCACCATCGATGGGGACTGTTGCGCGGGTGTAGTCACGTGTGGTCACGTCGCCGGTGCGGCGGTCGTGTTCGTGATGATCTCGAGCTCGATTGGGGTCGGACGCCCCAGGCGGGCCTGTCGGCGCCGCCGGTGACGGGCCCGCTCGGTCCGGGTGAGGATCGCGATGCGCAACTGTTCGTGGGTGGTCCAGGAGCGGCGGTCGAGGACGTTCTGCAGCAGGGCGGAGAACGACTCCATCGCCGCGTTGTCACCGCTCGCGCCGGCCCCGCCCATGCTCCCGACCACGCGGCGACGGGCCAGAGCGCGCAGGAATTTCCTGCTCCGAAGACGCGATCCGCCACGCGGTCCGATCCGACATGCCCTCGCCCGCGTCGCGGGCCCCGCCGGCACCGAACCGGTGCCCGAACCCGGGACCGGCACGACGGGCGCCGAACAAGACGGCAGCGCCTCGTTCCCCTGCCCAAGCAGCCGGCTCCGCTTCTCCGGCCCCCGGATCTCCGCGGCCCCCGACCCGGTCAGACCGGGCCCGGCGCCCTCGCCCGGCGCCGACGCGGCCGAGCCGCTTCCGCAGCGTCATCGGGCGGACACCGAAGTCTCTCGCGATCCGCCCGATCACCACTCCGGGCCCGCGGCCCCCACGACGCGCACGACGCCCCCGCGGAACCCGGCCGGGCAGGACCCGGACACAACAACACCCTCCCAAGCCACCCACCCCGGCAAGCCAGACCAGCACCCATACAGCAGACCCAGCGTCCCGTGGCTCATCGTCGGCCCGCTCGCTCGCCTCGTCTGCCAACCGAGCAGCGTTTCGCTCCGACCCTTTGATTGGATCGCCAGAGCCGCAGGCCTCACCACGCCCACACTGATCCCGCACGGCGCGCGGGATGACTCCGCGCCGATTCAGCTCTCACAAGCACTTCGAGACGCCCGCCCGGCGCTCGTCGAGTTGACGACCTTCGACGCCGACCACGCGCTCTCGTGGAACACTTACCCTGACCGCTGGCACGCCACCGTCACCTCGTGGCTCCGGGCTCGCATCTCGGGTTGACGGCCCGAGGAGAGGCTCGACTCGGCACCAGCCTCGTCCGGCCACGCCCGGATAAACCAACTCAAGCCGCACCTCCGCCGGTATCATTGGGAGTGTTGGCCTGCTTGGGCCATAAAGCGAGGGAGGATCAACGTGGCTGAGCCGTGGCTGTCCGCAGACGACATCGGCGCCCACCTCGGAGTCACAAAAGACACCGTCTACACCTGGATCGCCGAAAGGGCCATGCCCGCCCACGGGGTAGGGCGTCTCTGGAGGTTCCAAGCCAGCGAGACGAGCTTGGGTCGGGGCAGCTGCGGCAGCTAGTGACGCGGAGCCCTCGATAGCCGCAGCGGTTGTCAGTGGTCAGCCCTACCCTGATGGCGAAGAGGCAGATGAGGAGGGGCGTGGATGACGTTGAGCGAAGCCCAGCGATTGGTGAAGTCCAAGGAGCGTGTCGCCGACCACGGTGAGGTGTTCACTCCTGCGTGGATGGTTGAGGCCATGCTCGACTTGGTGAAGCATGAGTCGGAGCGGATTGTCTCGCGCGTTCTGGAGCCAGCTTGCGGTTCCGGGAACTTCCTCGTCCCCGTGCTGGACCGCAAGCTGGGCACCGTGCAACTCCGCCACGGCAAGAGCGAGTTCGAGAAGCGCCATTATGCCCTGTTCGCACTCATGTGCACGTACGGCATCGAACTCCTCAGCGACAACGCCGAAGAGTGTCGTGACAATCTCGCCGAGGTGTTCAACACGTTCTTGAGTATCGGCAACGATGACCAGTGGGCGCAAGCGGCACGTACGGTCCTAGCCGTGAACATCGTCCAAGGCGATGCCTTGACCATGACCGTTCCCAGCGGCCAACCGATCACCTTTCCTGAGTGGGGCTACCTCGGCAAGGGAAAGTTCCAGAGGCGCGACTTTCGCTACGAGGACCTCACCCAGCGCGCCTCGTACGAGGGAACCCTGTTCGGCGAACTCACCGACGACGACCTATTCGTTCCCGCGCAGACCTATCCGACGATGACCGTCAGCCAGATCGCCGAGGCCGCCGCGTGACTCCTGCACCCTTCACACTCCGAGAGCACAACCCAGATGTCTTGACCTGTATCGCGAACCTGTCGAACGATGAGGTCTTCACTCCGCCAGAGTTCGCAAACCAGATGCTCGACGTGCTGGCTGCTGCGTGGGCAGATGCCAACGACGGTGAGGACATCTGGGCCAACCCCGATGTCACATTCCTCGACCCATTCACCAAATCCGGTGTGTTCCTCCGCGAGATCGTTCGTCGGCTCACCGATGGCCTCATCTTGGCCATCCCAGACTTGACCGAGCGTGTCGATCACATCCTCACTCGCCAAGTGTTCGGCATCGGGATCACTCAGCTCACTGCGTTGCTCGCGCGCCGGAGCGTCTACTGCTCGAAGTTCGCCGACGGCCAGCACTCCATCGCCAAGTCCTTCACGACCGAGGACGGCAACATCTGGTTCGAGCGCACCGAGCACACCTGGGGCGGCGGGAAACGTGAGTTCCGAGCCAACCCGTTGACCAGCGAAGAGATCGCGGTCTACACGAACCGCAAGTGCATCTACTGCGGCGCAGGCGAAGACGACTACGCACGCTGCGACGACCTGGAAACCCACGCCTACGCCTTCATCCACACCGACGACATCAAAGCTCGCATGGCCGAGCTGTTCGGAGACAACATGCAGTTCGACGTCATCATCGGCAACCCGCCGTACCAGCTCAGCGACGGCGGCTACGGCACCTCCGCTGCACCGATCTATGGCCGTCATGAAACAAAACCGTATTCTTGATGGATTTCTGGTCTTGTTCCG